>JBKPQD010000379.1:0-2759 GCA_046733915.1 Chloroflexota bacterium | reverse complement strand
ACTTCGGTCAACCGCGCTGGCGGGAGGACCCCACTCCTGTGATGCAAACTCTGCAAAGTTACCTGCAGATTGGCGAAGAAGCTGCTCCTGATGATTTGTTCGCGCGGGGTCAGCAGGCAGCAGATGCAGCCATCGATAAGATTGCGCTGGAAGCGCGGCAGCGTCCAGCAGGTTGGCTCGGGGAGAAGATCGTGCGCGGGGCGGCACGACGAGTCCGGCTGCTGATGGGTGCGCGCGAAAGCCCCAAGTTCTTCGCGATCCGGGTGATGGGGATTGCCCGCAAGGCGCTTATGGAAGTAGGCAAGGAGTTCGCCGAAGCAGGAATCATCGATCGCGCCGAGGACCTTGCATTTTTACGGCTCTCCGAATTGGAAGCATTATCACGCAACGAGCCCCGCGATTGGAAAGCCTTGATCGCCGACCGACGCCTCACCTACGAGCGTGAGACGCGGCGTAGACAGGTGCCGCGTGTGCTCGTCAGCGATGGACGCGCGTTTTATGAAGGCGTCGGCGCAAGCACGGATACCGCCGATGTCATCACCGGTAGTCCCGTTTCGCCGGGTGTGGTCGAGGGGGTTGTGCATATCGTGTTCAATCCCTATGAGTCGCAACTTGCGCCAGGTGAAATCCTCGTCTGCCCCGGCACCGATCCAGCCTGGACGCCGCTTTTCATGGCGGCCGGTGGATTAATCACCGAGGTCGGCGGCATGATGACACATGGTTCGGTCGTGGCGCGCGAATATGGCATTCCAGCAGTCGTGGGTGTGCACCAGGCGACAACGCGATTAAAGAACGGACAGAGAATCAGGGTGGATGGAACGGCGGGCAAGATTTCGATTCTGTAGGGAAAGGCAGCCGCTCATCCCTACCGAAATTGTAAAATTTGAATCGCTCAGCAACATGATCGGCGCACCCGTTTGGCAGAAAAGTTTTTATGACCATATCATCCGCGATCACCGCGAATTGCAACGTATCCAGAAATATATTAAGCATAATCCGGTACGTTGGGCGGAAGATCGAAATCATCCAGACAATCTAAGATTTGGTCTACAAACCGCACCGATAGATGGGTAAATATTGAAATCAGATATTTGATATACAGCCGTAGGGACCGGCAACCGTCGGTCCCTACATTGATACATGTCTTTTCTCACTTGACCCTTCTCCACTCCCGTTCTACAATTCAATTGTCTAACAATATCAAAATCCATGTCATTCCCCCGGAAGGGCACCGGGGCGGTGTGAGGGAGTGTTTGTTGCGACCGAAGAATCTGCTCTATGCTCGAGACCTTTCGCATCGCTCAGGATGACATCTCAAGGAGAACATACATGTCCGATTATCTATTCCGCGGCGATCTCGCCAAGCTCGACCCCGACGTCTACGAATTGACCCAGCTCGAGGCGGAACGACAAGCCCGTAAATTGATCCTGATCCCGAGCGAATCGACAGCACCGTTTGCGGTGCGAGAGGCGCTCAGCTCTGCCTTCCAGAATATTTATGCCGAAGGCTACCCCGAAGAAGAGACGCGCTGGATGTCGGAAGACGAAATTTTGGACTACCCGGCGCGTTTGGCTGACTATCGCCGCAACGGTGATCCGCGCTATTACAAAGGCGTGGAATACGCGGATGTGGTGGAAGCTCTGGCTCGCCGACGGGCTGCCGAAGCGTTTGCAGCAAATGGATTTACTGCCGACCAAATTTTTGTGAATGTCCAGGCGCTCTCCGGTGCACCCGCCAATAATGCGGTCTATCAGGCGCTGGTCAACCTTGGCGATACGATCATGGGACTCAACCTGTTGCACGGCGGACACCTATCACATGGTTCGTCGGTCAACCGCTCAGGCAAGTGGTTCAAGGCAGTTCATTACACCGTGGATGAAAATGAACGATTGGACTACGACAAGATCCGTGAGCAGGCGCTCGAAGCCAAACCGAAACTTTTGATCGCCGGATATTCCTCCTATTCCTGGGTTCCCGATTGGAAGAAATTCCGCGCGATCGCGGATGAGGTTGGCGCCTACTTCCTGGCGGATATTTCGCACATCGGTGGGCTGGTTGCGGCGGGGGTGGTTCCGTCGCCGGTCGGTATCGCCCATGTGGTAATGTCTACTACGCACAAGAGTCTCGATGGTCCGCGCGGGGCGGTGCTGCTGACTACGGATGCGGCAATCGCCAAGAAAATCGACAAGGCCGTCTTCCCCGGCGAGCAGGGTGGACCGCACGTCAATGTCTTTGCTGCACTGGCACTGGCGTTCAAGCTTGCCCAGACCAAACAGTTCAAGAAACTGCAGGAACAAACAGTCAGGAACGCCAAAGCGATGGCGGATCAGTTCCAGAAGCGCGGACTGCGCGTCCCGTTTGGCGGCACAGATAGTCACCTGGTGAATGTGGATGTGACCACGGTCAAATCCCCGGGCGGCATCGCGTTGACGGGCGACCAAGCCGCCCGCATCTTGGATATCGTCGGCATCGTCACCAATCGCAACACGATCCCCGGCGACAAAAATTCGCTGGATCCCTCGGGGATCCGCCTCGGCACGCCGTGGATCACGCAACGCGGCTTCAACGAGAAGGACACGCGCCAGCTAACAGACATCATGGCAGATGTGCTGCTGGCTTGCGCGCCACATGCAGTCGACACGCCGCACAAAGGCAGGCAGCGCCGCGCGAAAGTTGATTTCCAGGTTTTGGAAGATGCCAAATTGAAAGTGCGGGATTTGGCGGAGAACGCCGGCATTGATTTCAAATATAAGAAGAG
>JBKPQD010000378.1:0-4104 GCA_046733915.1 Chloroflexota bacterium | reverse complement strand
GCCATCATTCAAAGCGAGCAATTGGGTGTCAGCATGGCGAAGGTTTTGCGCATTCAATCGGATCAAATGCGGATGAAGCGCCGGCAGCATGCTGAGGAGGAGGCTCATAAGGCTCCAATCAAGATGATCATCCCGATGGCTTTATTGATCTTTCCGTCCATTATGATCATCATTTTGACGCCCGCTGCCATTCAAATCATGAACAATCTTTAGTTCAATTAAAATCTGAGCGCTGTGAGTACCATACCCTGGTCGTATCGTCTCTATCGATGGACCTGGAGCGGGTTAGATTTACTGTTCCCGCCCGTTTGTGGCGGATGCGGAAAGACTGGATGGCGCTGGTGTCCGGATTGCCAGCGACGGATTTCTCAAGTGAAAAAGCCATTCTGTGACAAATGTGGCATCCCCACGAGTGGCGCTGAAACTTGTGAGAAATGCATAAAGAATCCGCCTGCTTATCGCATGATGCGATCGTGGGCGGTTTTTGATTCGCCTATCCAAGACGGATTGCACACAATGAAGTATCGACGTAATGTCGGGCTGGGCGAAGCACTCGCGTCCCAAATGGCGGAATTTGTGCGCTCCTTGCAGTGGGAAATAGAGATGATGGTTCCGGTGCCGTTGGGGAAAAGTCGCCTAAAAGAGCGCGGTTATAATCAAGTTGCGTTGGTCGCACAACCGCTTGCCTATCGGGCAAGTTTGTTGTATGCACCCGAGGCTTTGTGGAAATCCAGGGATACACGTTCACAAGTCGGATTAAATATTTCCCAGCGCCGAGAAAACGTCCGGCATGCATATGAAGCTGATCCGACAATTGTTAAGCACAAATCTATCCTGCTGATGGACGATGTTGCTACTACAGGATCCACAATTGTATCCTGTACGGAGGCTTTGCTTGCTGCGGAGGCGCGCGAAGTATACGCGATTACAATCGCGCGTGCACTTTCACACCATAGTTTGAATCGTGTTTGACGCTTGCACGTCCTGCCATTTAATTAATCAAATCAGGAGGTATCATGGCTCAAAAGGTTGAAATCGTGGCACGTAATATGAGGCTGACCACCAACCTCAAGGATTACATCGAGAAGAAAGCTGTAAAACTCGATCGTCACCTCCAGGACATTGAAGAAATCCGTGTTGAGGTATCCCATGTAAAGACGGCTCGCAGTGCCACCGACCGTCAGGTTGCTCAGATGACGGTGCATGGCAAAGGGTTCATTTTACGGACGGAGGAACGGGCTGATGACATTCACGCTGCATTTGATACAGCGCTCGATAAAATGCAGCGCCAAGTGGATCGATATAAAGGCAAGCATTACCGAGGTCGAGGCGATGGACGCTCCGCCGCTGACGTAGTGGAAGAACAAGGACCCATGGATGAAGAGACAGGGGAACTACTGCCTCTGATTGCCCGTCGAAAGAAATTTATTGTGCTGCCCATGAGCGAAGATGAGGCCGTGGAGCAAATGCGTCTGCTCGGTCATGATAACTTCTTTATATTTTTTAACGCCGAGCAAAATTCCATCCAGGTCTTGTACCGGCGACGTAATGGAACATATGGATTGATAGAACCTGTGGTTGGCTAAGGTCGTGAAACAAACCAGTGGCGCCTAGGCGCCACTGGTTTTATCAAGGAGTGATGATGGAAATCGATGATGATATTGATGAACGCGGCCTTGTCTCGGATACGGTCGATATTGAGGCCGTAAAAAGGATCATTTTTGATTTATTGGGTGCGATTGGGGAAGACCCAGCGCGGGAAGGTCTCAAGAACACGCCCGACCGGGTGGCGCGCATGTATACAGAACTTTTAAGCGGCTACACTATGGACCCCGAACGGATCATCAACGGCGCGCTCTTTCATATCAATTACGATGAAATGGTGCTGGTGCGCGATATTGAGTTTTACAGTCTGTGTGAACACCATATGTTGCCTTTCATTGGTCGGGCGCATGTCGCATACCTGCCCGCTGGAACGGTGATCGGCCTTTCGAAGATTCCGCGTATTGTGGATATGTATGCGCGACGCCTGCAGGTGCAAGAGCGGATGACGCGGCAAATCGCCGACCTGTTGCAAACAACGCTCGAACCACAAGGAGTTGCCGTTGTTGTCGAAGGGATGCACTTATGCTCGATGATGCGCGGCGTGAAGAAGCATGATGCGCGCATGACCACTTCCGCAATGCACGGCGCGTTCCGCGCGAATCTGGCTACCCGGCAGGAATTTCTGGATAATATTTCTCGGGGCAGTAAACCGCTTCAAATCTAAGTTTGCCGGTTGCTTCGATGCCAGTTGACTAACACGGATGGGCGCGCCTCTACCCAGATTTTTTCGCGCAGGCGCGCGGCTGTTTTTTTGACCGGCTCATGGGCTATGGGATTGCGGAATGTGGGGTAAATTTCAGCTAGGGGAACCACGACAAATGCTTGTTCCCAATATTTATCATCACAGGATTGGTCATCGAAGAGAACAATATCAAGATCGATTGTGCGAGGAGCAAATTTGTTTGCACTTCTCTTACGACCGAGCTTAATCTCAATCGGATATAGGATTTTCTCTTTTAGCTCTACTTGCTCAAGCGGCGTGATCAATAAAATACAAGCATTCAGGTAATTCGGTGCCGCTGCGCCTACAGATTTTGATTCCCAGGCCGTGGATATTTTCTCGATCGCTCCGTGACTTTGTAGGAGTTCGATTGCATTGACCAGATTAATCTCTGGCTCGATATTCGAGCCTAGACTTAAGTAAGCCCGATGTAATTCACTCATCTTTGCTTCGTTGGATCTCCACGCCGACAGATTCGGCAAAGCGAACCGCCCCCGGCTTCTCCACACGCACGATAACGGTATGTACGCCTTTTTCCTGCAGGCAAATTTTGGCGAGATCATTGGCCAACGCTTCCACTGTCATGCGGTTGATGCTTTCTGCATGCGCCAGCACTTTTTTGCTCATTGTGCTGTAATTGACACAATCCTCGAGACTATCTGATTGGGCTGCCGGGCGTGTATCGGTCAGCATCGTAATGTTGATCAATATATCCTGGGCACGTTTGCGCTCCCAATCATTGACGCCGATAATGCCACGGGCAAGTAGATTCTTGATGATGATTTTATCCATGCTGTCATATCCTTCCGGCTTTGCGTGTATCCATACAGATGCTCTGAATTAACAGGTTTGAAACGCGATAGGTGGCTACCATACGATCGGAATTCGGATGGTGCATGCCTGCGCTCCCGCCTGTGCATCGACAGCGCAAACACTTTCCCAACTCGTCCTTCCAGCGATTTGGTCGTGTTTCGAAGGATTTTATCACCCTACTGACTGGCGCTTCAATGTAAGAGTGATTGCCTAAGATGTATCGTATTCTTGACTCGGATTTTTGGTAGTGATAATATGACTTCCAGTTCGTTAAATGGTTCATCACTGTGTTGCATTCTCCAATCCGATTGTGAGAAAGGGCTTAAGTATGACCACGAATCAGAAGACGCCAAGCTATACCGGCGATATCGCCGAACAGCACATTGATCCAACGCGAGAGTATTCCACCGAAAATCAGGAAATTGATTTCACCCCCGACCAGCACTCCATTTGGGCGGATTTGTTTGCGGGGATTTACCAACCCTATCTGCTTGAGCATCTGTGCAAAGAGTTCAAAAAAGGGTTGGAGTTATTGGAGCTCGACCCCTCTCATATCCCTACAGTTGCTCACCTGAACGAACATATCACGCCCCGCACCGGCTGGCATATCGAACGTACAGTCGTTCGATATACGCTCGCCGACGACTGGTACAAAAAATTTTCCCATCGAATTTTCCTGATCACAGACTATTTGCGCAGTCGCGAGCAGATGGAATTTACACCCGAGCCGGACATGTTCCATGATATTTTCGGGCACCTGCCGTACCTCACTATGGATTTCTATGCCCACATCGAAGACAAATTTGCGCCTGCCTATCTGAAGGCGACACCGGATGAAAAGGAAGTCATCAAGCGCCTGGCGTGGTACAGCACCGAGTTCGGGTTGGTAATGGACAGCAACCGGTTCAAGATCTTCGGCGCGGGGATTATCTCGGGGCGCGCAGAGCTGGCGAACACCATCATGG
>JBKPQD010000377.1:0-1439 GCA_046733915.1 Chloroflexota bacterium | reverse complement strand
CAGGAGTACCTGCTCTCACGCCATCTCTTCAGGCAGCTATCGACTGGCGAACCCATCGAGCAGGATCGCAAAGGCGGACCTGTCTGGACGCAATTCTCCTATCCCGCTGGCTGGCGCTACGACATTCTGCGCGGGCTGTTGTATTTTCGCAATGCTGGTGTGGCACCCGACCCGCGCATGGCTGAAGCCATCGAGATCGTTGCATCCAAGCGCGATCCGGACGGTCGCTGGGCGCTGGGGATTATGCACCCCGAGGAAGTGATCGCCGAACCCGGCATCACTGAAGGCTCCCCCAGCTGCTGGATTACCCTGCGCGCCCTGCAAGTGCTGAATTGGTATTCCGCGAGCGACTAGCGCCAATGCCGAAGGTGGCCGAACACAGCATGCAACTGACGGTGGGTACGTGCCGCGTCTTTTGAGACCTTTTTTGGCTTTCGCGAGGGCTCGTCCACCCTTCCACCCACCGTAACTAACTCACACCGTTGACCGGCGTAGGAACACTTCCATACCTGGTTGGATATTTCAGATATGATAGATGTCAATATTGTGACTCCTTCAGACGACCTAAGTAAGATCGTCCACGAGATCAATCATGCCTCGTGGGACAGCGCTAACGAGATGTCAGTGTTCGACGTGGAGTCACTGTCCACTTACCTGGAGCGACAAGACACCATATTCGTCACATGCTATGATATTTCTTCAGACCCACCGGTGCTGTTAGGGATTGCATCGTCCCGAATAGAAATAAAACCCTACGGAAAAGAGCTATGGCTGTACGTGGATGAGGTTGACGTTTGTTCGGATCAGCGGCGGATAGGTGCTGGAAAGGCAATCATGCAAAAGCTGCTTGGGATTGCTCATGAGAAAGGATGTGAAGAGGTATGGCTCGGGGCGGAAGCAGAAAACGTGGCTGCAAACGCACTTTATCTTTCTCTCAAACCAGCTACAGTATCGCGAGTCGTTGGATACACCTTTGAAATTACTCAGTAGATTTGAAAGAGTGATGTAAAGAGGATGCACCCCGGCAACCCCGGCGACAAGCAACCGGGGGCAGGCGCGAGCTGTTAGGTCGCCAGTTTAAAGGCAGAGAGGAACATAATCACGATGAACGACGTCGACCAGAATTCTGAAACAGAAATGTTTCGTGTTCTTACCACCGAGGCGGAGAGAATACTGTTTGATCGATTTGGTTCTCAGTTTCACTTCACAAGTGTAGAACGCCTTTCTGAACCAGACAGACGGAACTTAATCCTACGCTGTCTCAGCACTCCGACCGGTAACCTCCCGTCAAAGTTTATTATCAAGAAAGTCCAAGCAGATACATATGAACCTGACAATCCAGATTCTTGGGATACGCAACGGTTTTTCAGCGACTGGATTGGCAGCGAGTTCTTGAGCTCCTTGGGAGGTGAGTCCAGTCATGGGCCTCAATTCTATGG
>JBKPQD010000376.1:0-6484 GCA_046733915.1 Chloroflexota bacterium | reverse complement strand
CCGCGAAGAATGGGCCTCCCCAGTTTGTGTAATTACAAGCGCCAGCAATGTACTCACTGGCTAACCAAACCGAGTTGCCATCCACGGCAGCCGCGCCATAGTCACCCCAGCGGGTGCGCGGCGGATTGCCAACTTGCGCTTTGTAACTAGTGAAGCCATCAGCAACTGCGGCTCCCGTCGCGATGGTATTCCATTGACCAACACCCACGCTCGCGTCGATTGGCGCATAGGCTGCACTTGGGTTGAGCGCGTTGCCAGTCGCCGTAAATGCCATCACGCCGCGGCCACTCGGCGTAACGCCAATTGCCGGGTAGGTAAAGTCATAACCGGCGGCTGCAAGATAGCCCTGCATGGCAACAGTAGCTACCAGAGAGCCAGTTGAGACATTAGGCTTGACAATGAACCATTCGATACCGGCACGATTGCCGCCACCACTGACCGTTACAGCTGTGTCAAGCGCGCCCCATAGCTTGCCATTCGCGTACATCACTTGTTGCATACGGGTGTCGTTCGAGTCAGGTCGTGAGATGACCTCACTGCTAGGAGCACCAACGAGCAGCCGATAGCAACCGGTCTGGCCATTGACTAACACTGTCGCCGTGTCTCCAAGGCAATATCCCTGCGGCGCATCTGTCGTTGCAGGTGAGCCTGAGCCGGGTTGCTGTTGCTTGGGCGGGATCGCATACTTACCAACCGTCAGAACCTGGTTCGTAAGGTTAAGCGCAGGGGAAGCGGTGTTGAGAGACGAAGTATTCGTGAGTGCCCAAACGATCAAGTTGGTTGAGTCACCCGTGAAGTCATCGCCTGAGGCCTCTTCACCGGCATTCGAGCTTAGGAAATATTCTGTCCCGCCTGCATTGAGATCGAACGACCTGGTTCCTGGTGATTGTGCGGGCCAAACAGTGAAGCCAGGTTGGGTCTGCTCTGTTGGTGAGGTGGCGTTTACCAGACCCGTCGTATCAATGTGCACCATGGTCACATTGGCTGCACCCGCGGCAAGCTGCGCCTTCGACAGGGCATAGATCTGTGCACCATCGAAGTCACCAGGTCCCCAAGGATAGGCATTTGTTGTGAGATAGATACCGTTCGCATCTGCCCCGATATGTGGATAGTCGCCCAAGCAGGGACATGGACCGCCGGTATTACCGGGTGAGCCATCGTTTATAACATTTATCTTATAGATGTTCCATTGTCCGGTCGGATTTGACGTTTTGCTGACCGCCAAGTCTAGGTGGTTCGCGGTCGTAAATGCGCCACTCGTAGGATTGACTTCAAGCGTCAACACAACGAGAAAGAAGCGCTTCGTTGCTGCATCATAGATGCAAGTTGGATCAGTAACAAACTCCCCACGAACGCCTGTCGAGCGGTTGATCGCGGGCGCGTAGCCGTAGAACGAATTTAAATCAACGGCGTGGTTCACATCCCTGGGAAATCCACTGACGATGTTCGTGGCTGTGTTATCCGGCAATACAGATTGACCAGCGGTGTTAAAGATGTTAAGCACATCATTGACAGCCTCGAGCACATAACCATTCCCCACACAAAGAGCCTGATCCGGAGGCTCAACAGAAAACTGATTCCCACCGCGCGCATAGCGCTGCTGGTAGAAATTCAAACCCTCGAAACTCTGATTCAGTGCTGGATTTGACTTGGCTTTCTTGCCACTATTCACCGACACGCCATGGCCGACACCTGTTGATAGGCTGCGGTCGATGACGCCGAGGTACTCATCAGGAACTGCCTCGTCCTCCTGGACCGATAACTCTGTGCTGTCACCTCCCGACGGCACAAACTCTCCTGTGGCTGGTGAGGTCGTTCCACTATTGGGAACTTGTGTCACCGTTCCGCTTTGTGCCGCCGCCGGAACAACACCTACTGTGCTGACAAGCATAATAAGCACCGAACAAAAGGCAAAAACCTTTTTTACTTTCATTGAAAACTCTCCTCTGAGTATGCAATCCATTGTTTTTATGTAGACAACATTTTTGCGATATGGAGTTTCAATTTGGGTAGTGGGCAAGCACCTCCTTTCGCTTAAAAGAGAATGCCGAAGATGGAATCCATGCTTCGGCTGCAAGAGGTTTGTTGAAATCCCCCAAGCTTACGTGTGTTGGTACATCCAAAAACCAGTAAACTTTTATTTTCCTAACGAACATCCAGACCAGCGAATTCTGTTATGAACTCATCTATCATACATCAAATTTATCGGATTTCAAGGGATTCTGTAACATTCTCGGAATCTTGATAAAATTCACAAATGGATAAACGCTTCATCATCGCTTCGATTATTGTGGTTGCTGTCATTGCCGCAGCGGGATCGATTTATTACCTCTATCGTCCAAACAGCGCACGTTTGCTTTCCTTTCGTATGTGGATCAATAACCCCGCTCTGCATCCTGGCTGGAAGTTGGCGGCGGGTTCTCAATGCGGATCCGCACCCTTTCATTTTCCCACGGACGGGTTCGTCGGATTTCTGTGGGGCGATTCTTTCCGCCTCGGTCACAGGCACCAGGGTATCGATATCTTTGCCGGGACCGGCATCGGCGTGACGCGCGTCGTCTCCGCCTATCCCGGCTATCTGACGCGTCTGCCCGATTGGAAGTCTAGCGTCATCGTGCGCGTGCCTCACGATCCATTGCAGCCACGTCGCCAAATTTGGCTGTATTACACTCATATGGCAGATGAAAATGGGAATTCCTTCATCTCTTCTGATTTTCCACCGGGTACTTATGAAGTGCCGGTTGACGTTGGAACATTTTTTGGATATCAGGGAGATTATTCCGGTGACCCGAATAATCCTGTGGGCGTTCATTTACATTTCTCGGTTGTCAAAGATGATGGCACGGGCAAATTCAAAAATGAGTTGGATATCAACAACACCCTGGATCCATCGCCTTATTTAGGATTAGCCTTGAACGCCTACCAGAATCGCGACCGCGTTGCTGTATGCGAGCAAAACGGTGAATAACATTAAAGATAAGGTTGTGTTGATCACCGGTGCCGGCCGTGGTTGCGGACGAATCCTTGCCCGGGCGTTTGCCGAGCGAGGAGCATACTTGGCTGCTAACGATATCTCCCCAATTAACGTGGACGAAGTTGTCAATGAAATCATAAAGAACGGCGGTCGCGCAAAAGCCTATATCGAGGATGTTGCCAAAAAGGTGGGCGCTCAACTCATCATCAAGCAGGTCGAGGATGATTTTGGCCAAATTGATATCCTGATCAACCATGCCGCTGTTGAGCCTCGGGTCCCTCTGCTCGATATGGATGAGTGGGACTGGCACCGCGTGCTGGATGTCAACCTGACCGGCACGTTCCTGATGACCCAATCCGTAGGGCGTGTGATGCGCGCCCAGGGCGAGGGTATCATTGTTAACCTCATCACGGAACTCACTTCTGAGGCGAGCGGCAAAGCAGCCTTTGCCGCCAGCATGGACGGATTAAGGGGATTTACCCAGCAGGCTGCTCGTGAACTGGGTCCATACGGCATCCAGGTGCATGCGCTTGAAAGTAATCACGACCAGATCATCGAAACGATTTTTGCGTTACTCGAAGAAAGATCGGAGGAGCAATGAAAGAGTTGTTGCAATACCGTGTAGAATTAATTGAGAGGTTGGTCCAAATCGCACATGAGTTCCGGGACGAGTGCCTGAAGGCGGAGGATGTGTTCGCTCCGATTAACGGCGGCTGGAACGTCCATCAGCTTGCTGCACACACGCGTGATGTCGACAAGCTGGTCTATAGTGCCCGCACCCGCCGCACAGCAGCAGAGGACAATCCTGAGTTTCCAAACTTCGATGGGGAAAGGTACCTGGCGGAACATTACTCCAGCCAGGAACCGTTAGAAAAAATCGTGGATGAGCTGGTTCAAAATGTGGAAGAACTGGCACAAATGCTGCGCAACATTCCTGTGGAAGCCTGGTCCCGCCAATCGCGTCATGCGACGCTTGGTCATGGCTTTACGATGCAAACATGGGTGGAAAGAGATCTCGCTCACATGGAAGAACACTTGGAAACCATCCGGGCTCAGCAGCCATAACCGATTACCATAAGGGAAAGCCGATCAGATTCATAAACCACATCAACGGTGGTTCATAGATTTGGAGCCCGAGCATCGCGATTCCGATGCCAAGCGCTGCGCCGGCAATCACGTCTGAGACGTAATGCACACCCATTGCCACGCGCGCAACGGAGACGAGTGGCGCCCAGATCCATAGCAGGACTGACAGCCATGCCGGTGCAAGAGCCGAGGCGACCACTGCGATCAAAAACGCCCGTGCCGCATGACCGGATGGAAAGGAATGCGGATCGGTATTCCGGTAGATGCTGCCCCATTCGCCTTCCGGACGCCTCCTGCGCACGAGAAACTTGATGCCGATGACCAGCGCCGCCAGCACGCCGATGCCGACGAACTCCACCACTTCCCACTGCCGCCACCGAGAATTACTTACGAGCCAAAGCAGGATTAACGCCAACCACCAGAACCATGAATCACCCGAATGAGCGAAGAAGACCGCAAAAGCGCGCAATGCGCCTGGCTTTTCTGCCACGCGCATTTGATTGGAGAGCTTTGCATCCAGTTCAATGACGGACTGAAGATTCATTTGGAAAGTTCTGCTTTGGAGGATGCTTTCAGTTTGACCTTTGTGCTTTTGGTCGTGGTCTTTTTTCCTGGGGCAGCTCTTTTCTTGGCCGTTTTGGCAGGCTTCGTTTCACCGGAGCGGCGCGCAGCCGCCTTGGCTTTTGCTTCCATTTTGCGATGCTGCTTGGCAAGATCCTCCCGGAGCAGCTCAAGTTGGTGAGGCTTATCCACATCCATGCACGGTTCCGCGTGCTGCCAGACGATCGCCCGACCTTTAATGCCGATGCGATCGGAGACGCGCTTCACAGCATCTTCCAGAGTCAAGCGCCGGGTGAAGAGTGCAAACAATGTACCTAGACCGATAATGCTTGCCTGCTTCAACGGACTCTTGCGCGAACCAATGATGGACTCCCACATATCGAGATGTTCGGTTGCCATACGCACGTGGATGAGATTCATATCTGCACCACAGACGTCCATATCTTTGAGATGGGTATATGTGCGTTTTGAGTTCGAAAATCTTGCTTCCATCACATTCCGCGGGCAGACGCCATAATAAATATCGTCTTTCGTTTGCATGCAGGTATCGATGAGCCAATCTACCATTTCGCTTTTGAGCGCCGGGATATCCGAGGAGACAACAAGAACGTATTGATTCTTCTTGTTCAGCTCCAGTGTCTTATCCACGCCAGCCACGATATTGGCAAGCATGCGGCCCTGGTTCGAGATGTAATAGATCGGCTTTTTGCAGATCAGTCCACTCTTGGCGGAGAGACCAATGACGATAACGTTATCCACATTTTTTGCATCGCTCAAAGCATCCAGCACCCACTGGATCATGGGCTTGCCTGCCACATCAATCAAAGCTTTCGAGTTGCCGCGTGAGTAGGAATAGAGCGGGTCTTGCGGCTGCGGAATTCCACCGGCGGTTACGATCGCGTCCATAATTTCTCCTTGATGTCATTGTCCAAAGCGGGCAATGACAGTTAGTTCAGCTCCTGCAATTGCGGTTCGAGACCGAGCGTATCGATCATTTCGCCCAGTTCAGCCCACGTCAGCGGGCGTCGCTTGCCGGAGACGGCGACCAGCGCGGCTTCCATCATGTTCGTACCAAACGAGCGACCATCCAACACCGGCGTGGTGGTGAGAAGGTATTTCACACCCGCTTTGCGGAATGTTTCCACATCCTCGGGCGTGGTGGTGTTGGTGACAATCACTTTGCCGGTCAGCTGATCGGGCATAAAGCGTTTAATATAATGACAATCACCGGCGATGACCGTTGCCCAGTCATAATACTTTTTCCAATTGGGAGTGCGCTTTTCCTGCTTCTCACCCGTCGGATAAATCCATTCAAAGGGCAGCCGTCCGGCAACCGGCATCAATAAGGCAGCCAGGGATTTCACGGAGTTCAGCTTGTGGATTGCCATGGGAATGCCCAGTCCAAACATCAGATCGCCAAAAACCGTCTCATATCCACATTCAGCAAACGATTTGGAAAGTCCCCAGCGGTCCACGCCAACGGCGACCAAAACCTTGCGTCCGCGCGCATTGATGTAATCGCCAATCTTCGTATCCAGAAATGGGGGTGCTTTATTTTCAAGTGTATTTTTTAACCCACCACCGTCCACCAGCGGCGTTTTCCGTACATAGCGCACCATCGGCTTCACAGAAAAGAATGGATACCACTTTCCGTCCACCAGTGCGCCGAGATCCGCGCCACCTACACCAAAGGCATCGACCTTACCATCGAGCTCCTTGTATTTCAGCGCGGCGGCTTCCATGTCGCCGTCAGTGCCAATCCGTTCGATGCTGACTGTTTCGCCGAGCAGATTCACCTCTACTGCCTTATTGCGTTTCGATGACCCAATGCTAATGCTGACAGCCCTCTTCATGTTACAGATC
>JBKPQD010000375.1:0-7096 GCA_046733915.1 Chloroflexota bacterium | reverse complement strand
ATGCAGCTGGACGTGGAATCGGGCCACAGGACCGAACTCGAGTCAATGGTTGGCGTGATCGGTCGCAAAGGACGTGAGCTGGGTATCCCCACCCCCGTTGCCGATTTTGTGTATGCATCATTGTTACCGGTTGAGCTGTCCGCTCGCAGCGAGTATTCCTCCGCCGCGGAATGAGGGATATGAAACCACGTATTACATCCGATTTGACTTTTAATCTACAGGTTTGTAAAATCACTTTCTAGCCCATCGCCGACGAGCCGACGGGCATATTCCTCTCGTGTGAGGTTGAAAATGTCACTCTCGTTATTGGATCGAAACGTTCGGAGTTCCATCCTGACCAGGCGATTGGAGATTGCGGTGGCGAGCCATACCTACTCAAAGCGAGCAACTGTATGAAAGCTGTCCAAGTTGAAAAGTTTGGGGGTCTGGAGGCATTGCAAGTAAAAGACATTCCTCTGCCCGAGCCCGGCGAGGGAGAAGCCCGTGTCAGGATCGAAGTCATTGGAGTGAATTTCCTCGATATCTACCAGCGCATCGGGCGGTACCAGGGATCCCTGCCGTTCACTCTTGGACAGGAAGCAGCGGGTGTTGTCGATTCGCTGGGTCCCCATGTGACAGATATCCAGGTCGGCGACCGTGTCGTTTACGCGAGTGTGCAAGGATCCTACGGTGAGTACGCAATCGTCCCGGCTTGGCGACTGATCCGCATCCCGGAAGCTGTGGATGCATCTGAGGCAGTCGCGGCAATGCTACAGGGCATCACGGCTCACTACCTGGCATTCAGCACGTATCCCCTCCAGGAGGGGGAAACCGCCCTGATCCACGCCGCGGGAGGCGGAACCGGACAGCTCCTCGTGCAAGTCGCCAAGCACTGCGGCGCGCGAGTGATCGGAACCGTGTCGAATGAGGAAAAGGCACTCATCGCGCGCCAGGCTGGCGCAGATGATGTCATTTTTTATACGCAGACCGATTTTGAATCGGAGGTTAAGCGGCTGACCCATGATGGTGGCGTGGATGTGGTCTATGACTCGGTCGGAAAAGATACCTTCAATAAAAGTTTGAATTGTCTCAAGCGCCGTGGCATGATGGTGCTCTATGGTGCCTCGTCGGGTGCTGTCCCCTCCATTGACCCGCAAGTGTTGAATACCAAAGGTTCGCTGTATTTGACGCGACCCTACCTCGGGCATTACACCGCCGACCGTGGTGAATTGCTTGGAAGGGCGAACGCGGTATTCAACTGGCTGGCAACTGGCATTCTGAAAGTGCGGATCGACAAAACATTTCCATTAACAGAGGTTGCCGAAGCACACCGTTATCTGGAGGGACGGCAATCAAAAGGTAAGGTATTGCTGATTCCCTAAGCGAAAAGAACTTACCTTCTCTGGAAGCCACTGCATAGACCCTCGTCTCTGTCCGGTGGCTTCATTGTTTCAGGGGAAATCTGTTACCATTATGCAAATTGGGAGGCTCCTATGGATCTAGGTCTCAAAGAGAAACGCGCATTTGTTGCTGCTTCCTCACGCGGACTCGGCTTTGCCACTGCAATGACGCTCGCGCGCGAAGGATGCCATGTCGTTATTAACAGCCGCAATGCGGAACAGGTCAAAGCTTCCGCGGAGTTGATTGCCGCCGCGACGGGAAGTCAGGTGTTCGGTGTCGTTGGAGACGTGAGCGCTGCCTCTGATGCAGAGATGATCATCAGGTATGCCGTCGAGTCGCTGGGCGGACTGGATATCCTCATCACGAACGCCGGAGGACCTCCGGCAGGCTCGTTTGAGATCTTCGACGAAGAAACATGGCGAAAAGCAGTAGACACCTCGTTCCTCAGTCACGTACGGCTGATCCGTGCCGCGCTGCCCCATCTGCGTACATCGGAGTCGCCGAGCGTGTTGACCTTCACTTCCTACACAGTAAAGCAGCCCGCAGTGAATTTGATCCTGTCGAACAGTGTGCGCGCTGCGACAGTTGGTCTAACTAAGTCCCTGGCGCTGGAACTTGGGAAGGATGGGATTCGTTTTAACTCCATCCTGCCGGGCTGGACCTTGACCGAACGCGTCCAGCAGCTGATGGAATTCCGCGCCGAAAACAGCAAAACCACCGTGGAAGAGGAAATTAGCAAACAAATCGCCGAAATACCACTCGGGCGCCTGGGGCAGCCTCAGGAATTTGCCAATGCTGCAGTGTTCCTGGTCTCGCCTGCTGCATCCTTTATCAATGGTGTCATGATGAGCGTAGACGGTGGAATTGTAAAGGGATTATTCTAGTGCGGAAAACCCATATCCTTGTCCTCGTGCTGGTGTTGGTGGGCTGTTCTTCTCGATCTGTTGGCACATCACCTGTAGAGACCGCATTGCCATCCACGGCAGGTGAAGCACACGACATATTGATCAATTTTCTATCTTCGTTGCATACCAAGAACTACGCGGCCGCCGTTCCACTTTTTGGCGGTGACTACGAACAGCTGCAGGTATTCAATCCCGACATTGATGCCGACGATCACCTTGCCTTGTGGACGTGGGCTTGTGAGCGCCAGCTTTTACAGTGTCTCGAAGTACGTTCCGCAGTACTTAAGCAGCAGGTCGGCGACGCGTACATCTTTCAGGTAGAATTCAGCAACCCGGACGGAAGCCTGTTCGTGCTCGGTCCGTGTTGCGGTGCGAACGAAACCGAAATGCCGCCTGTCTCACAGTTTGAATTTACGGTGACACGTAACGCCGATGGCAAATTCGTAGTGATGAACATGCCCCCGTATGTGCCGTAGATCATCATCCCCCTCTGAGGGAGCTTATGTTCGCACCAAAGGATTTCTTTTTACCAACGAGCTGCTCCGCTCGGGGTAACAATTCCCATCCATAAGAGGACAAATGCCAAATGCAACCTGCTTGAACTGTGGTGCGTCCGAGATGGACAGACCACTCCTATCGCTACAATTTCAGGGGAAGGAAGTCCATATTTGTCCCCAGTGCATGCCTATTTTGATCCATAACTCGCAACAACTGCAGGAAAAATTACCCGGCATGAAGCCCTGGGGCAGACCAGCGGAGCACAATCACTAGGACGCCATCGCGAACCGGAGAAGAAAAGCATCGGCAAAATCTACTGCGGAAATCATCACAACCAATGCATAAATTGTCATTCCTTGCGCGAACATCGATTCTCATCGCCTTCTTCTTCCTTATAGATAAGGTCCTCGCCTTTGTGCGCGTGGGTATCATCTCGCGCCAGTACGCGGATTCCATTCAACTGCTGGACACGTTCAACGCCGCAAACAACTTGCCAGACGTTTTGTTTGCGCTGATCTCCGGTGGTGCGCTGGCAATGGCCTTCATCCCATTGATGAGCGATTACCTCGCGACGAAAGGTCGCGCCGCCGCCTGGGATCTGTTTTCGCGGGTTGCCAACCTGGCGTTTGTGGTCACAGGAAGTATTGCCGTGATCATTTCCATTTTTGCCGAGCCCATCGTCAATGGGCAAATTGGAATTGCGCCCGGTTTCGGCGAAGAGCAGCGCCGACTGCTGGCGGAATTAATGCGGCTGAACCTGGTTGGCACGGTCATCTTTTCGATCAGCGGACTGATCATGGCAAGCTTGCAAGCCAACCAGCACTTCCTGCTGCCGGCACTGGCACCGACAATGTATAACGTCGGTCAGATTTTTGGGGCGATTTATCTAACCCCCCGCTTCGGGATTCATGGCTTGGTGTACGGCGTGATACTGGGCGCTTTGATGCACCTTCTGATTCAAATCCCGGCGCTATTCAAGTACAAATTCAGGTGGACCCCTGCGCTCGATTTGCGCCATACCGGCTTGATCGAAGCCTTGCGATTGCTGGGTCCACGCCTGCTGACGATGCTCGGGATTCAGCTGATCACCATCGCACGCGACAATATCGCTTCGCGCTTGGATCAGGTCGGCGCAGTGACTTCTTTAACGTATGGCTGGATGATCATGCAGGTACCGGAGACGTTGCTCGGGACGGCGATTGCGACTGCTATGCTGCCCACGCTGGCAGAATTTGCGTCGCGCGGCGATTGGAGCGGATTCCGCTCGGCGATCGAGCGCGCCCTGCGAGTGCTGATCGCCCTCACGATCCCGGTCGCAGCGGTCCTGGCTGCCGGAGTCCACCCGCTTGTGCGGCTTGTCTTTGGCTTTGACACCGAGACGTCCTCGCTGATTACCTGGACGACGCGCGCGTACCTTCTGACCCTAACCGGATTTTCTATTCAAGAGATCGCTGCCCGCTCCTTTTATGCGCGTAAAGAACCGATGTTCCCGCTGTACGCGGTCCTATTGCGTCTGACAATTTTCCTGTTGATCGGTATCGCAGGAATCACATACTTCCGCAAGATGGGTGCGCCGGTCATTGCCTTTGCCGAGATTGCCTTACTGGTCGAGTCGATTGTCTTATTTAGCTGGCTGAGCAAGCGGATGCACGAACCGCTGCACGTCTGGAGCGCGGTCGGCAAAGGTCTAATCGCGGCGCTGCTCGGCGGCGTGACAGCTTACGTCCTGGCAGTGATCGTACCCGGATCCGCCGTATTGACCGCCTTATTTGGGATGGTCATCGGCGGGCTGGTCGCATTGCCGTTCATCTGGTCAGAAGTGAAGTTGATCGTAAAGTTATAGAACTAACCCTGCGAAGGCTCACTGCCTTGAGGCAGGCTTCGCTAGGTTTATGAGGATATAATTAAATCTATGATCGAAAACACGGAACCTACGGAAAGCACACAACCTAACAAACCCATCATAAGAAGCCACCGCGGGCGAACAATTTTGTTCAACACGCTGGGTTTACTTGCGATCCTCGCGCTTGCGATCCTGGCTGGCTATTCTTCCGGTATTGGCGTTCGAAAGAGCAACCAAACGACTGTGATTACACAGCAGCTTGGTGAGCAATACCAAAATGCCCTTATTGATCTTCAATTTCAGCGCTATGAGAATGCAAAGCAGCGGCTGGAATGGATTATTTCCCAGGATCCTACCTTTCCGGGAGCGCAGGAAAAATTGACGGAAGTGCTGGTGCTCAAAAACCAGCCTACACCCACCCTGACTCCCTCGCTAACCCCCACACCAGATTTCAGCGGCGCCCAGGAAGCATTTGCCGGCGCCCAACAACGGATCGCCGCCCAAGATTGGCCCGGAGCGATACAAGCCTTGGACGAACTGCGTAAGAAGGATCCGAACTACGAGCAAGCGAAGGTGGATGGGATGTATTATTTTGCGCTCCGCAATTATGGCTATGATCTCATCACCAAACAGGGTAATCTCGAAGGTGGAATTTACCAGCTGACGTTGGCGGAACGCTTTGGTCCGCTCGACCGAGATTCGACGGGACTGCGCGAAGGCGCACGTTATTACCTGATCGGCGCCTCCTTCTGGGAGCTGGACTGGGCACAGGCAGTCTCCTATTTTGACCAGGTCCGCGCCTGGGGCAATCTCTGGGATGGCACCATGACCTCCTCCGAGCGTTATTGGTTTGCTTCGATGCGCTATGGGGATGAACTGTTCTCCAAGGACCAGTTCTGCGACGCGGTTGCCCAATATGAGAATGCGCAGACGGTTGCAGCCCTGGATAAGACTGCGAACGATAACTGGTATCACGCCTACTCGCAGTGCTACCCGGCCACCCCCACCATTGATCTGACATTGACGGCCACTGCCCTCACCCCGGCAGGCACTCCGCTGACGCCTTCATATCCATAAGCCTGAAAGGCTTCCAGCTTCATGACACCTCCGCCGAGTTGGGCACTGGCTTTTACATTCTGGCTACACCTCTTAGCCACCGTCACCTGGGTGGGAAGCCTGGCAGGTATATCTTTTCTTGTGTTACCGGCGATGAAAAGCTCGCTCGATGCCGAAACTCAGCTGATCTTCATCGAAGCATTGCAACGACGACTGGAACCAATTGCGTGGTTTAGTATGAGCCTGCTCCTGGCGACAGGCTTGTTCCAGATGAGTGTCAATCCACATTACAACGGTTTCCTCTCCACCAGCACCCAATGGTCGCTGGCAATTCTCATCAAACATATCCTGGGCATTGTGATGGTGGTCGTCAGTGCTATCCAAACCTGGGAAGTCATCCCTGCCATACGGCGGGCGATCGTCCGCTCGAAAAAAAGCAACAACGCAGTCGAGCTCGACTCGCTGCGCCGCAGGGAAGTGCTCCTGCTCCGGATGAATTTCGGGCTTTCCATCCTGATACTGCTCGCTACAGCCTTTGCCCGCGCCTCGTAACTCCGCTAAAACCAACGAGCCCGTTCGTTAGAAGCGAACGGGCTCATTGGTTTAGTTGATTAATTCAAGTCAACAGATTTACTGTACAGCTACGTAAAAAAGATAGTCCTGTACCGCAACATATCCTCCCGGATAACGAACTCCTACCACTACATGTACAGGAGCAACACCGTTTTCCATTCGCTCTGTCGAGCTTTTCGCCTCGAAGGTCACTTCAAGCGTGGCGGATGTGCCGCGTCCGGTATGATCCCCGCCCTGTACAGAGACCACACCCTTCCCAGGATACTGGAATGAAGGCTGTGCCATCGCCGAAAGGAATTCCTGATCACTATCCACCTGCACAACAACCGTGTACACATCGCCGATATTCATCGCGGTGGGGAGTCCCGCTATCAGGGTAAAGGTCGTATTTGGAAGGGGTGCTCCGGCAGTTAACAGACTGATCGTCAGGCTCGCCAAAACAACGCAGAAGAAAAATCGCTTCATGGAAGTCTCCTTAGAATGATGTGATGCAAGTGTACAACAGACCCAGCATTTTAAGGTTTTCAATTTAGCAAATAATAGACCGCAATTGAAGAGGGCAATTGCGGTCTATCTATACTCCAACGAGAAAGTGCTGTTAGGCTCGGGGAATTTTCGAAGGGTTGGTTTTGTTGCGTCAGAAAACCTGCATAACATTTACTCTTAGTGATTGACCTGCAATTTAATCCCCTGCATTTCCGGCGCACCTGTCAAGTCATAAGCCATCGCGCCGGTGATCTTCACGGGGACGATATCCCCAATCTTCGCATCGCCTTCGATAAAGACCATCCCATCAATTTCCGGAGCATCCCGATAGGATCGTCCGATGGCGATGCCCTGA
>JBKPQD010000374.1:0-3582 GCA_046733915.1 Chloroflexota bacterium | reverse complement strand
TTATTAAGCGCGACGTCTGAGCCGCCCGTGACAATCAAGCCGGTGTCCTCGATAAAAGTGGGCACTGCTGTGGTATTCGCATTAAACACACTGTTTGAAATGGCAATATCTCCACCGCCGTCAATCGAGGCGCCCCACAGGAAATTGTCGCTTGCTGTCACATTGTCTAGTGAAACTGTACTCGGTGTAATCACCAACAATCCGTATCCGGAATATACAACTCCACTGGCATTAACCAGCAATCTTGTGTCATAGAAAGAAACGCCGTTGAGTTCTGCGTGCTTTGTATGGGAGAAATCACTACTACCAATGATCACATCTCCAAGAGAGTTGATGTTTACGCCGGTGAAGCGGTTATTATTGGCGACCACAGCAAATAAGGATGTCGAACCGCCACTGACAATATCCAAACCAACACGTTGGCTGCGCCCTGTAGTAGCATTGCTAAAGCTGCTGTTGGCAATGTTTACATCCTGCCCGGCACGGATGATAGCACCGTTTCTGCGATTGCTATCAAACCTCGAATGATTTATATTGACACTGTCGGTAGAGTGGAGCTCGATACCATTAGTAGGAGAATCCGTAACAACGATGTTGGTGATGGTCAAAGAGCCACCCCACGGATTTCCGCTCGAACCGATCAATATGGAGTAGTTGCTGAACGTCGTGGGGTTAGCGGAATCGATTGTATTGGTAGAAGTATTCCATCCACCGGTTATGGTTAAGTCCGACTGATTGATATGACTCAGATCGTAAGCGGGGGAGTTGAAATTAATTTGCCTGCCTGGATCATTGCCCTGATATGCGCCCTGCTGAACATAGATCGTGCCAGCGCCTTGATAGGACGCATTTGCCGACAAGAAGGTCAACAGTGCATCGAAGCTGTTGAATGATTGCGTGCACCCATTGGCTCCCGGCGTTGGAGTCTGATTGGCTGGACACCAGATGGGATCGCTTGTTGCGATCGCATCCGCCGCAGCCTGGGTTGCCAGGGGTTCCGCATGTCCACTTGCATCCAGAACGGTGACAGCCGTATTATCAGGAACACTACTCAGCACGCTGGAGTCTGTAGCAGGGGCAGCTGCTTCCGTAGGTGCCTCTGTGGCCGCAGTTTGATCGACGGGAGCAACCTCTTCAGTAGGCGCGGGGGTCGCAGCTGCTTCCGTGGGTGCCTCGGTGGCGGCAGCTTGATCCGTCGAAACAACCTCCTTGGTTGGCGCGGGAGTCACGGGTGCTTCGGTAGGATTGCTTGTTGCTTCTGTGGGAGCGGGGCTTGGTGTTGTGTCCCCATCTGCGTAGGCGATGCTCGGACTAACTGCACTAAAAACTAAACCTAGGATGATTGCCAATGAAAGGAGAGATGCTCGTGGTTTAAAAGACATAGATCCTCCTGGGGAAAAACTATAAATTAATAAAAGCCATTTATGGCTAAATTTCATTATACGGGCTAGCAGTATGAAAGTCAACACAGAAAAGGTTACACCCACGGGGGTGGGGTACGACGGGGGAATCATATCCACGCCACGAGCCAAAACGAGGCTGAGCACCTATGGTATGGGGAGGATTGATACTTATCGTCCGGATTTCATAGGCAAAAAGAAAAGCCGGGCATAGCAAGCAAGCCCGGCTTGGTCTTCTTAAATCGAATTTCCTATTTAGTAATTTGAAGTTGTGTTGGATCAATCTGCGTGAACTGGTCCTCAGGATCATAATCGATCACGATGTTTCCATTGCCAGCCAACGACACCGTATATCCCATGATTGCGGAACTAAGGGCAAAGGTACCACTATTGCCGTTGATGGTGATGGGAGAGCCAACCGCTATGATGGAACCGGTCAGGCTTTGTTGAGAGTTACCGTTGATCGAAAGCGGTGATTTGTTTTCGTAAGGTAAATAAATCAACAGTCCTTTATAAGGTCCCCAGGTGGGAGCCGAGAAATTTATGATTGGATTACCATTCCAGCTCACGTCTCCGGTGGAGGCAAAGAACGTAACGCCCGTACAGTTATTTTTGCTATTCCCATTTACCCGGAATCCCGTGCCGCCATTGATGTGGACAAGCAAGTTATCACACGTAAAAGTGCCGTTCGAATTAATCAGAAATTCGCCTGAGGCGACCAGGAAATTGGCATTCGTGGCGACGATGTTGGTATTGCCATTGATGGAAACACCTCCATAGAAACAATGGTTACCCGGCGCAAAGATGATGGTCCCGTTCGGAATGTTTAAGTTGTTATGAATCCCGGGAGAATAGGTATGATTTGTCGCATCGTACACACTGTTCCCACTGCAGGTGATGGATGGGGTGAGAACATCCAGTTGCGGAGGATACGGGCGTTGCGATGTATCCTGGAAGGGTCCGTCGAGGGTGGGAAATCCATTTTGACAGTGACCACCAACTACGCTAAAGGAAGTATCCACAGAATAAGTACCGGCACTGCCCGATGTGGTGAATGCACAGCCATGGCTTGAATTGTCAAACACACCACTATTTCTGATGTCCAAATTGAAATTTCCATGGCCGTAAACGGCATTTTCATCATCTGGGCTCATCGCAGAAAGAGCGAAACCTCCCCCGACAGGCCCCGGACCACCTGGTTCGGCCCGAGCGATCGCGCTTACTACGCTGGGTATCTCGGTGCGGCCGATGACTCGTGCAAACGTGGTGTGAGTTGTCAAACGGATCACAACTTGAATATACTTTGCCTTTTCCGCTAGATCTGCTCCTGCCGGGAGTCCTTCACACGGCGGATTAAGATTCGCTGTGGCGCAGTTATTCACTTCAACGATGCTGTTGGTGTTGTCAAAGCCGTTACTGGCTGCTCGCGCCAGGCCGGCGGTTTCCGCAACATTATCCCCGGTCTCGGGCGGGTCAGCCCGGATTTTGCTAAGGGCTGCAGCAAGTGCAGCGGTATCGGCAGCGTTCTGGGCATGTCGCCTGTCAGAAAACACCCGGCTTCCATCGATTGCCAGCCCTGTAAAGCCAAATAAAACTATCGCACCAAGTGCGATCATTATTAAAGCCTGGCCCTTTTCCTGTAATTTTGGTTTCATATCTGCAACTCCTTCTGACTAAGATGCTCAGACAGCTAAACGAATCCTACCTTTATTTTATTCTTTTTTTACATTAGATAATGTTACAGTTTTGACATCCAGTAGTACTAAGGAAATACGACAGCGTGTTTGCATCTTTGTAAGGATAATATGGAATTTTATCTCCGGAGTAAAGCACTGGCGAACTGTAGGGTCATTCAACCGTCACGGATTTCGCCAGATTCCTCGGCTGATCCACGTCCAATCCGCGAATGGCAGCGATATGATATGCCAGCAATTGTAATGGCAAAACCGTGATGACCGGGGAAAGCATCCATGGCGCCTCTGGTACCCACAATACATGATCTGCCATGCCTTCGACCAGCTCGTCACCGTCCGTCGCGACCGCGATGACGATGCCACCGCGCGCCTTTGCCTGCTGGATCTGCGAAATCATCTTCTCATGCCAGGGATCCTTCGGCGCAATGCATAACACCGGCATCCGTTCGTCGATTAACGCGATCGGTCCGTGCTTCATTTCACCGGCG
>JBKPQD010000373.1:0-4919 GCA_046733915.1 Chloroflexota bacterium | reverse complement strand
TCGCGGCAAAGAAGCCCGCCGGTCCGCCACCGGCGATGACCACATCCCAATGAGATCGGATTGACTCAGAAACCATCTTGTCATTATAAACGGCTGGATTGTCGGCTGATTCCCCCTATTTTAAGGATCATCAATTCATTTCTTCCTCAATCTCCAAGAACAGCTTGAGGATATGCGGATCAAACTCCTGACCGGCCTGTTCGCGCAGATATTGGATGACCTGTGAATGTGACCAGGCTGAACGGTACGGACGGTCTGATTTTAAGGCGTCATAGACATCGATGATCGTAAAGAGGCGTGCTACCAGAGGAATCTGTTCGCCCTTCAAGCCATAGGGATACCCCTTTCCATCCCAATGCTCATGGTGATAGAGAGTGATATCCAGAGTATGGCGGGAACTGATGATCGGTGCCAGGATGTTATATCCGTAAAGGACATGTTGTTGCATTATTTTTCGTTCTGGTGGGGTGAGGCTACCTGGCTTGAGAAGGATGGCATCCGGTATACCGAGCTTGCCGATGTCATGCAGCAATGCGCCCTGTCGAATCGCGTCCCATTCTTCGGGCGAGAGCTGCATGTGTTGCACCAATCGCATCGTGAACTGGCTGACGCGCCGTGTATGACCTTCGGTTTCAATATCGCGAAGCTCCAACGCCTTGGAAAGACCTTCGATCATAGCATTGTATTTGGTCTGCAATTCTTCATTGCGATGGCGGATATCTCTTAAGATTCCTGCCCGCTGGATGGCAAACGCGGTTTGCTCCGCGATGCGCTCCAGGAAATCCCAATTCCATGTCTGCACGGATCGTGGATTCCGCCAGAAAATTTCGATGATCCCGGTGAGATCGTTGTGACCAATCAATGGAAGGCCGAGATAGCCTCGGAATCCCTCCTCATCCAGCCGACAAATGGGACGCAGGTCCGAGCTGGGCTCCTGAAGGTCCTCAATCCAAACCGGAAGGTGGGTATCCAGATTTCTTCCTGCCAACCCGGCTTCGAAAAATAGCCTGAGCTTTGCCAGCAACGGCATCGGCAATCCATGTGTGGTGAGCATTTCAAAACGCCTAGCAGGCAGGGAATAGCCAAGCATCAGGATAGCATCCGCATGCAGGAGATCGGTTAATGCTTCCAGAACTTTAGGCAAATGGTCACGGACGTCCAGACTGGATTGCAGCATTCTGGTGATCTCGTATTCAATCTTTTTTTCATCCGGACTCTCTTTCCGGTCGAAAAGACTATCTGAGATCATTACGGATAAAGCCTTAATCCAGGTGATTGTGCCCGGCTTGAAGTAATCTGTTTGGTTACTCAGTAAACCCAGAATACCAACAACACGATCATTGCGCAGCAACGGAAAAAATCCACCACTGACCAGTTCTTCATGGTTGCGGAAGGTGAAGATTTCTTGTGTCAGCACCACCTGCTGTAAAGTTTGCGCGGAGGACAAATGGTCAATCAGCTCGGGCGGACAATCTGTCAGCCAATGGATGACATGCCTTTCATCGACCCGCCCGATGCATACCTGCGTGATTCCCTCCTGTTGCATGCAAAAATTTATCCACCTCTTGCTTCGTGTCAAAAGGTCTTCTGAGAATAGCAAAAAGGGAACCTCCTCAGGCAGCACAAACCTGACTGGAGAATCCTTGGAACCCGGCAGCATATTAAAGGTTGTTCTGTATGATTTCCGCTGCCAGCAATTTGTGGGATAGATTTTGATCTAGTTGCTGAATAAATTCGGGCAGCGATGAAACGCGAATGGATGTCAACATGCTCATAGTGGTGTCTGAGATCTGGAATTGCTCGCCTCCGAAGCCGGAGCGAACAGCATGTCCCGGGTCGCGCAGCAGGCCTGCGCAGAAGCGAGGGCTGATCGCCGCAGCCAACAGTAGGCGGCGAATGGCACCCATCTCTGCAGAAACATCATGAGTGGTAATGGTCTGGCGTGTAAGCGGTTTTGTAAACATAATTAACTCCTAATCTTAAATAAACTAATCACTCGATCTTCCACGGGCGAGTATCCAAAAAGTCCCGGTTGCTATAAACACGTCGCCGAGGCTGAACGCGAACCGGTATGGAAAATTATCGGGAGGGAGGAATCGGTCTGCTAGCCAGGGGAGGCGAATTCTTGTCTCCGGTAATAAAACATCTTTGCTGGCACTACTGAGGCGTTCCCCAACTACCAATCGATCCAAAACTGTTGGGCTGACCAGACGGGCGGCTGTTGCCGTCGAAAGAGGCATAAATCCACCGTTTGCCGAGATCACTGCCAAGTTGCACGCCAGACCGAAAGCGAGAAGCGGCATACCTGGGTTGCGTATATTCAAAGCGGTGAATATCAGCAATAAAATTTGAGAGGCAATCAGGCACAGAGAAGCCGCTTCGTTTGATAATAAATTACGCGTAGAGGACATGTAAAAGGCCAAAAGCTGTGGTAAAAAACCCAAAGCCACCAGCCAGGTGGCTCTAAAAACAGGAGATTGCCAGGCTACCCCCTTCCACCTGGCATATCCCCAACCGGCCACTAAGCCGGTTGCTATGGCAGTTAGAAGAATCACTATCGCCCGGAGCCACCAACTTCTTCAGGAGCGCCTGCGCCCAGGACGAGCATGACCAGGGTAAGGACCATCATGGCGAACTGCAGGTGAGTCTTGTTGATCTGTGTGAGGGAAACAGCGATTTGGTTGAAAGAGAGTTTCATGGGGTCACCTTTTATGAAATGAATTTGAGTTGACCAAATTTACCCCAATCCCGGTTACAAAGGTGGCCTCAAATTTTTGCCATTAATTTTTCATATAAGGTACTGATTTCAGAGGAAGGTTCCAGCCCCAGCTCTTTATCCAATGCTTGCTCATATTGGCGGTATTGCAGGGTCATTCCGGCCGGATCATGCAGGATAGCATATGCCTCGATAATGAGGCGATGGGCCGCTTCCAGCAAGGGATCAAATTGTAGGATCATGCGTGCAATCGTCATGCACTGCTGGGTCCGGCCGTCTTGCAAATAACTATTGGCAAGCTCGAGCATGGAGTCACGGTAAAGCTCTTGGTAGCGAAAACGATCCGATTCGATCCATTCTGCGTCGAGATTTGCAAGATAGGGACCTTTCACTACCCCGATCACTTGCTCCAACAGTTTTGTGCGGTTGGATGTTTCAGTGGTGTACCTTAATTTTGTAAATATTTCATCCAGTTTTTCGCGATCCCAGAAGTAGTTGATAGCGCGGTTGAAGCGATAGCGCTCATCCTCAAATAGGATTGCATCCTGGCCAATGGCCTTGCGAATACGGTACATATTAATCTTGAACCGCATCTTCAGCCGTGCTGGGGAAATATCGGGCCAGAATACCAGCGCAATCTGTTCCTTCGTCAGGGGAGGAGACTGCAGCAAGAATAAAAATAGCTCGCGCGCCTCGCGTGTCTGCCAGTTGGACAGTTCCAGGCGGCGGCTATTGTAGCGCACTTCCACATCGCCGAAAGAAATGATTTCCAAGCGGTGTGCGGAAGATCCCGCTGTATTGTTGTTATCTTCCAGCTTCCTGTAGAGATCCGGCAGGATTTTCTGCATTCGATCCGCACCCTCAAAGAAGGAGCGAAAAACGGACTCTTTCAGGATTCGACTGCCTTTCTTACTTAACCAGCGATAGACTCTACCCGCCTGGATCAAAAATGGTGTGGGTTTGTTCCATTCCCTTTGCGGCGGAAGAATCTCCTTGAGCCGAGCAATAGCCGAATCCGGCTCTTTGACAGACAATGCAGCTTCAAGCCACAAACGCGCATTGGCTTGCTCCATTTGATTTCCGCCCTGCCCGAAAAGATTCACCGACTCTTGCAGGACATCGACTGCGAGCCCCACCTTGTCCATCTCCAGCCAGCAGCAGCCCAATTCCAAGTTAAAGATGGCACGTTCGAAGAGTCCCAGCTTGGTCTGGGAAAGCTCCGTTCGCTTGAGATCTTCTGTTGCCAGCGAGACACTTCCCTTCAATCGTTGTAATCGCGCTTCCCCCAGGGAGGAATAAAAAATATATTGCGAGTTACCCAGGGTCGTCGCCAGTGTGAGCGCTTTATCATAGTGAGTAAACGCGAACGTATACTCGCCGAAGTCGGTCAGCAGGTCGCCCAGGCTGATCAGCGCCGCGGCTTGCGTACGCAGATAACCGCTTCGCTCGGCAGTCTTGAGCGCCTGCAGGAGCAATGGATAAGCTTCCTCGAGCCGGCCCGTCATGTGATACAACAAGCCGAGGTTGTTGAGTAGGCGCGCTTTCCAACCTGTGTTCCCATGATTCTCCCAGGCTTTGAGTGCGCTGGCATAATAGCGGGCGGTGATTTCCGGTTCACCGAGTCGGCGGTGAACCACCCCTAATTCAGTCTCCAAAATAGGAATGTGCCTCTGAATCCCGAGAGAGCGACAAGCCTGGAGGGCCTCCTGAAGCCATGTGAGCGCTTCCTTCATGTGACCCATTGCAAACATCACCAGACCTTTGATGCGCAAGGCTTCCGCGTACGTGTGCTGCATATCCCGATTGGTAGAGTCACGGGTGATCTCGAGGATTTCCTCCACATCGCGGTCGGCGCGCTCATAAAATCCAAGCTGACGTAAGGCTTCCGCACGACGAACAAGCGTGGTGGTCCATTCGATTTTGTTTTCAGAATCGCGAAGCTTCGATTCTGCCAGATCGAGAAGGTCCAGTCCCTGGCGGCTATCCCCACGACTCGTGTGAATGACGCCCAACACAGACATTAAAGCCGGATGCGAGTAGACCACATCCATTGGCAGTTTATTAATCCAGTTGGCGAGGGTAAGCAGGCGGCCTGACAGGATAAACGTCATGCTGATGTGTGTCAGCAGCCTGACCAGATTTTCATGATCGTCGAGACGAGAGTAAACCTCGAGCGCTTCTTCCCAGGATTGCTGTTCTTCGT
>JBKPQD010000372.1:0-2481 GCA_046733915.1 Chloroflexota bacterium | reverse complement strand
TAGATGTTGGGGGATATTGCCTGTACCTTTTCGTCTTCGCGTAACGGATTCCCTCGGCGGTCAAAGATTCCTTGGTGGAAAAAGGATTTGACATGGAACTCGGTTTAATCAGAAAAATAGATATCGATAATGAAATGCAGCAGGCGTATCTCGATTACGCCATGTCTGTGATTGTGGCGCGGGCCCTGCCCGATGCGCGCGACGGTCTCAAGCCTGTGCAGCGCCGCATCCTGTATGCGATGTATGACATGGGCATTCGCGCCGACACGCCATACAAGAAGTCCGCTCGTATCGTGGGGGAGGTGCTCGGCAAATACCACCCGCACGGCGACTCGGCTGTCTATGAGGCGATGGCGCGCATGGCACAGGATTTCTCTCTGCGCACGCTGCTCGTGGATGGTCAGGGCAACTTCGGCTCGGTCGATGGTGATCCGCCCGCGGCGATGCGCTATACCGAAGCGCGCCTGACCTCGGCAGCGATGGACATCCTTTCCGACCTGCAAAAGAACACGGTGGATTTCACCGCCAACTTCGACGATACCCTAAGCGAACCAGATGTATTGCCCTCCGCCTTACCCAATCTTTTGGTCAACGGTGCGACAGGCATTGCGGTCGGTATGGCGACGTCCATTCCGCCGCACAATCTTGGTGAAATCATCGACGCGCTGGTCTATATGCTCCAGAACTATGAAAAGATCGATGACATCGACGTCGAAACGCTGATGGAATTCGTGCAGGGACCGGACTTTCCTACCGGCGGTCTCATTGTTCAGCAAAAGGATGAAGATGGGATCGAAGCTGCCTACGGCTCGGGGCGTGGGCGTGTCACGGTCCAGGCCAAAGCGCACGTGGAAGAAATGGATCGCGGTCGCAACCGCATCATCGTCACCGAGCTGCCGTACATGGTCAACAAGTCCAGCTTGATCGAGCGCATCGCCGATCTGGCGCGCGAAGGGTACTTTGAAGGCCTCTCTGACCTGCGCGATGAATCGGATCGTCAAGGCATGCGCATCGTGCTGGAGGTCGGTAAGAACGCCGATCCCGAGATCATTTTGCGTGACCTCTACAAGCGCACGCCGATGCAGACCACGTTCAGCATCAACCTGCTGGCGCTGGTGGATGGCGAGCCGCGTACGCTCACGCTCAAGCAGGCACTGCGCGTCTATATCGAGCACCGGCTGACAGTCATCAAGCGCCGCGCCGAATTCGATCTGGAAAAAGCAAAAGCCCGCGCTCACATCCTGGAAGGATATCTCGTCGCACTCAAGAACCTGGACGAGATCATCGAGCTCATCCGCTCGGCTGCGGACGTGGACACAGCGCGCAACAAATTGATGAAGCGCTACAAGCTGACAGAGATCCAGGCGACTGCAATTCTCGATCTACAGTTGCGCCGGCTCGCCGCCCTCGAACGCAGGAAGATCGAGACCGAATACAGGGAAGTGACCGGGCTCATCAAAGACCTGGAAACACTGTTGAAGTCGCCGAAGAAAATGCGCGGCGTGGTGGCGGACGAACTTCTCAAAGTCAAGGATCTGTATGGCGATCGACGCCGTACCCAGATCATTGACCTGTCAAAGAATGGCAACAAGACCACCAAGACACTGACCGCCCGCGACCTGATGCCCCAGCAAGAAGTGTGGATCGGTGTCACCGAGGATGGCTTGGTTTCGCGCACGCATGATGATAAGCAACCGAAACACTCGGGGAATGACGCGCCGCGCTGGCTGGTGAAGGCCTCTACGAGCGATACGATTTACTTTGTTGCAAAATCCGGGCGTGCCGCAGCCGTCGCCGCCCACATCCTCCCGCAGGCAGAAAAGCTAAGTCAGGGCACGATGTTCCATCGTGTATCGCCGCTAACCGATAGCGAGTCTCTCGCCGCCGTGTTTGCCTTGCCGTCACAAAAATCCGTGTTGCCCGAAGAAACATGTATCATTACCGCAACCAAGATGGGTATGGTCAAGAAGAGTCTCATCACGGAATTACCGGGACCCTCCTCACAAACGTTTGTGCTGGTGAAAGTTAATGAAGGCGATCGCTTGATTGAGGTCGGCCTGACCGATAATAAGAGCAAAGACATCCTGCTGGTCACCGCTCAGGGCATGGCGATCCGCTTCAAGGAAGAGGAAGTACGCCCGATGGGACTGGTGGCGGCGGGTGTGAATGGCTTGAAACTGGCGGATAAGGATGAAGTTATCGGCATGGAGATCCTACCGGCCGACGGCGAAATCTTCCTCATCACGAGCGAAGGCAAAGCGAAACGGGTCGAACAAAAAGAATTCCCTGTCCAGGGACGGTATGGCAGAGGTGTCATCGCCTGGGACGTTTCTGACAAAGTGAAGCTGGCTGGTGTGGTCGTGGATAAGCCTAATCATATGGCAACCATTCATCTCACCAAGGGCGCGCCGAAGTCCGCCCGGCTGGACGAGGCCGGCATCCGTAAACGCGCCGCAACCAAAGGCGATGTCATCGTGGATG
>JBKPQD010000371.1:0-6855 GCA_046733915.1 Chloroflexota bacterium | reverse complement strand
GCCGATATCCTCGTGATTAATAAAGTGGACCGCCCGGGTGTGGAGAATACCGAGCGTGCGCTTCGTTCGACGCTCGAACTGGCACACCCGACAAAACGGGTGTTCCGCCATCATGGACAGACCATGTCCGTAGCCACCACCGACATAGATACAACGTTGTGGATTCCGCCAATCCACAAAACTGTTGCCACGGAGGGAAAAGGCATCGCGGAATTAGCAGAATCGATTGAACGGCATGTGGCGCATTTACGGCAAAGCGGGGATTGGGCCGCTCGAGACCGCGCCCGCCTTGGGTCCGAGCTGGATGCGGTGCTACGCGAAGGGTTAATGCAGCGCTTCACGGAAACGGTCTCACAAACCAAGTACGCAGAGATCGTGGAGAAGGTCCTAAACAGAGACATTTCGCCATACGAAGCGGTGAATATGCTGTTGGACGACAATTCAAAATTATAGAGAGCCTACCTGAATAAAGTGAGGATCACCAATGGCACAACATTTGCAGACCTACGGCGAAATTAAAATGTATGGGGAGATCAAGTTGTACTCGGGATCAGGCTCACCGGAACTGTCGGAGAAAATTGCCGATTACCTGGAACAACGACTTAGCCCCAGAGAGATTATCCAGTTCCCCAATGAAAATATCTTCATCAAATTGAACGGCAGCGTTCGCGGCCAAGATGTATACATTATCCAAACCACTTCTTCGCCGGTACATTACAACCTAATGGAATTGCTGATTATGATCCAGACCATCCGCTTGGATTCGGCGGCGCGCATTACCGCCGTCATTCCCTATCTTTGCTATGGTCGTTCCGATAAAAAAGATCAACCGCGGGTTCCGATCACCGCGCGCCTGGTTGCGGATATGATCGAAAGGGCCGGCGCAGATCGCTACATGACCCTCGACCCACACGCAGGGCAAATCCAAGGCTTCTTCTCGATCCCCGGCGATGTATTGACGGCTTCCCATATGATCAGCGATTACATTAAAGTAAATTTGCTGCCGCAAATGAAAGATCCAGTTGTCGTTGCAACGGATTTGGGATTCGCCAAGAAAGGACGCAATTACGCCCTCGACCTCGACCTGCCGATTGCTTTCATCGAAAAGCGCCGCACTGGGAACGACGCCCATGCTGAAGCACTGACATTAATTGGTGAGGTGTCGGACCGCGATGTCATTATTGTGGATGACGAAGTCGATACGGGTGGCTCCATTGCCCAGGCGGTGAGCGTAGTAAAAAACAATCAAGCCCGCGAAGTCTATCTCGCTTTTATTCATCCCATTTTTTCCCGCAACGCTGCCCAGCGACTCGCCGATCTGCCCATTAAACAAATCATCACGACCGACACAGTTTCCATTCCAGAGGATAAAATGAGACCACTGCATGGACGGATTACGATTCTCTCCATTGCACCGCTCATTGGCGAAGTCATCCGCCGCGCTCACGAAGGACGGAGTGTCGGCGAGATGTTTAATGAATAACTGAAAGCTTTTTATGCCTGAATTACCCGAAGTCGAAACAATTGCACGAAAATTAACACCAGATCTTATCGGCAAAACAATCCTCTCCGCCACTTTGCGCTGGCCGCGGACACTCGCATATCCCACCGCAAAGAAATTCAAAGAGCAGATCAAGGGGCAGAAAATTATAGGTGTCACACGCCGCGCCAAATACTTGATCCTTCAGCTTACGGATTTCAATCTGCTCATTCATTTGCGGATGAGTGGTGATCTATCCATCCGGGATAGTACAATCAGGGCAGAATTACATGACCGGCTTGTACTACAATTATCCGACGGCAGATCGCTTGTATTTAACGACACCCGCAAGTTTGGGCGAGCCTGGTTAACAGCGAAACCAGAAGAGGTGTTGGGCAAGCTGGGTCCCGAACCTTTGGGCGATGAATTTACCGTGCGGTGGCTGCATGCCGCCTTGCACAACAAACGCCGCCAGCTCAAGCCCCTGTTACTGGACCAAAGTTTTCTCGCCGGGCTCGGCAATATTTACACGGACGAAGCCTTACACTTTGCGAAATTGCATCCACTGTTGCTTTCCGATTCGCTGACCGAACGTCAGACAAAGGCACTGCACGAAGCGATCCATCATGTATTGAATGAAGGGATCAATCGCAACGGCGCTTCCTTCGATTGGGTTTATCGCGGTGGTGAATTCCAATTCCGAGTGTACGGGCGCGCAGATGAAGAATGTCCTGTCTGCGGCACAAAAATCAAACGTATTCTTGTTGGACAGCGAAGCACGCATTATTGTCCGAAATGCCAAAAGTTACCGCTGGATCGACAAAAAGCAAATGTCTCCTAGGGAACGAAAAGCGAAACTCAGGCATAGAGCTTATGAATCGTGCGGCACTCTGTGAGGTGAGCCATGAACTTTAACTGGTCAATTCTTGTTTGGATTGCAGCCATCATTTTCGTTTATATTTTCGGCCTCTTCGAAGGTCGCGGGCAAGGCTACAAAAAACGTAAAGCCGAAGAGACCGGGCAACCAAAAGAGCAACCCGAAGCGAAGACCGTCACGGTCAAAGTCGATGATCCTGGCCTGTTGCGGATCAAAAATGAAAATGGCTACATCACTCTTGACCTGGACGGTGCGCGTGTAGACACCACGGCCCTAAGCTCTGACCAGCGCAAACGTTTGATTGAGATGCTCAATTTAATGCGCCCCTGGCTGGAGGGACGACAGGTACCTGCACCTTCGACACCGTCATCGGCTTCAGTTGTACCCCAGCCACGACCCACCCCTGTGACTCCGACACCCCCGCCTGCCTCCATGACTCCACCGCCTATGGTTTCGAGAGTGAATACCATTGCAAAAGAAGAAAGACCGATCCCACCCGCAGGGAGTATTGTCAGCCAGATTGATTCTATTCTGCAATCGCGTATCGTCGGCACACCCTTGGAGGAGCGCGGCGTCTTTTTGGCGCAATCCCCGGAAGGTGGTGTGATGGTTTACGTCGGGCTGACAAAGTATATGGGCGTGGAGGATGTTCCCGATCCCGATGTCAAAGCCGCCATCCGCAGCGCGATCAGGGAATGGGAGAATAGATACACACCCGGGATATGAAAGCAAAGCGGCGGTTTTAGACCGCCGTTTTATTTTTAACATATCTTCTCGGCTAATCAGTTATCTTCGATGATAACGCGCTGTAAGTACGGGGCAATGGGCAGAGAGGGCGACTTCAGCAGTCACGTTGGGGGAATAGTATTGTCGCAGCGTATTGGCACTATAAGATGATCCCATGCAGACCATGTCATAATTGCCTTCCCGCAGCTCTGCCAGGATTTCCTCCACAATAATCCCTTTTCGTGCCATTGCCCTGGCATTGAGTCCGGCATTCTGAGCAATTTCCAGTGCGTGGCGCAAACTTCGCCCCGGCAGTGTATTGGTCTGAGCGAGATCTTCGGTGTGGCCGCGCATGCCGCGCGTAGTGGGGTAATCCAAATCTGTGGGCGGAACCACGTGCAGGATCGTTACCTCAGCCTGATTGGCGGTGGCAACTTGCAGAGCCAGATTCTCGGCATCCGCCTCATACCCTAACCCACCTGCGCTGATGAGTATTTTCTTCAACGGCAACCGAATTTCGGGAACATACAGGATCGCTCCTTGAATGCGCTCCATCAAGGGGCGGATCGAACGCCCCACGATCAACCGGCGCATCTGCGTGCGTCCCAGCGGGCTTACAACAGTGATATAAGGGCCGCTATTTGCTTTCTCGGGAATGACCTGCTCGGCCTCTCCGTTGCGGACTTCCAGAGTATAGTCCAAGCCCTTTTCACGGAACAAGCTGACGGCGCGATCGAAGATATCCTCCAATGGGTGGTGATCGTCTATGGCAGCTGGATTCGGGACCTCGGTTACGCCTAAAAGCGTAATCTTCATGTGCATGATTTCCGCGAGCCAGATCCCATATTCGACCGCAAACCAGGTCCCTTGGAAGCCGTTTGTCGTAATGAGTAATTCTGAGTCCATTAGAATCTCCGTGGGCTGTAAAGAATAACACCAAGGATGCCGGCACCAATTAAGACATATTGCGGAGCGGTCCCGAGATATAAAGCGGCAAATGACAAGGCTGCCAGCAGAATAGCACGCCATTGGATAGCTTTTGGGTTCGCCACACGGAACAACTGCCAGGCCACCAGCGCCATCAAAACGACAATGGCGGGCGTCATCCCTTTGATGAAATGTTTCATCCAATCCTGTCCCTGGAAACGGAGCAGGACCGAGGCGACCGTAAACATGATCACCGTTGGAGGGATGATGGCACCGAGCAACGCAGCCAGCACACCGGCAATCCCGCCAGAAGAGTAGCCAATGAACATCGCAAGCTTCAACGCTTCGCTGCCGGGTATCAGGTTCGAAAATCCAACGGCCTCTACAAATTGCGGCTCGGTCATGAGCTTACCGACGCATTCTTTGTACAAAAGTCCCACCGACGTTGGTCCGGCAGTGGTGAGGAGATTGACCTTCAGGAAGATCCAGAATAGACGGGACCAGACCTGGAACTTGGACGGTTGATTCATTTGAAAGCAAAAGTTCCGATCAAACCGGCGATGAGAATTACAAACGGCGCGGGAATTTCAAAAAGATAGGCGATCAGGCTTGCTCCGCCCACACCGACCATGATCCAACTGAAGTCTCCGCCTGTTCCGTTTTTCAAAACTTTCCAGGAAACCATCAGGATCAAAACTGCCACGGCAGGCGTTAATCCTTCCACAAAGCGGCTCAACCAGGCTTCGCGCTGGATGCGGTGCAGGAGGGACACCAGCACAAACATCAAGATTGTGGGAGGTAGGATCGCGGCAAACAGGGAAACGATGCCTCCAGCGACTCCAGCGACTGTATATCCTACGAACATCGCAAGCTGTAACGCGTCACTGCCGGGAAGCAAAGTCGCCAAGCCTACCGCCTGGACAAATTGGTCTTCGGTGAGGAAACGTCCTACGGCTTCGTTGTAGAGGAGCCCTGTGGAAGCTGCTCCCGAGGTGCTGAGAAGATTGATCTTGAGAAACACCCAGAAAAGAATAGTGAGTTTGTCCACGCGTCGTCCTTGGTCGAAGCTCCAATTGTAATGGAAAACAAAACAGGAGCGTCCTAGATCGCTCCTGTTTAGGTTACGCATCACTTAGTAGGGTCGTGCCAGTAATTCTTCCAGCACCTTCCCGGAACTTTCATCAAGCAGTGAATGTTTGCTCTGCGCATGCGAATCCATTGTCACCACCGCAGGGAAGTTTTTGACTTCGATTATCCACATCGCTTCCGGGACGCCGAACTCCTCCAATTTATAGACACCCAGCACGCGTTGCACCGTTTGCGCCAGGAAGGACGCAGCGCCACCGATCGCGTGAAAATAGACACCGGGTGTTTCCATGCAACCTTTGAGCGTCTTTGGTCCCATGCCGCCTTTTCCGATCACTCCCCGGATGTTGAAATGCTTCATTACATCGGCTTGGTATGGTTCCTCGCGCGTGGACGTAGTTGGTCCTACGGCGACGAACTTGTATTGCTTGGTGTCGAGTCCCGCGACGACGGGTCCGCAATGATAGAGCACACCCTGATCGAGATACTTCCTGATTGCTTCGTACACCTGCAGGTCATCTCCCTGCGGCAGACGCGTTTTTTTGATGAATGTTTCGCTCATCCATTTATGGACAGCGTCGCGGCCGGTCATCATGATCCCGCTCAGCTCGACTGGCTCCCCAACATGCAGGCTGCGAATGGTTTCATCGCTAATAGGAATGGTAATTTCGCGCATTTCAATCTCCCGGACGAGGTATCGCATCTACACGTTAATCGTATTGCACTTCCTCACCCTTGACCGTCATTTTGCGACGGCGATATGCCCAGCACATATAAGATACAGACACAAAATAAGAAGCGGGCAGCCGGTGCATTCCCGTGATCTTCGTATCCAGAACTGTAGTCTGCCCGCCGAAGCCCATCGGACCGATTCCCATTTCGTTGGCTTCCTGGGTCAGCCGTTCCTCGAGTTGGGCGAGTTTCGGGTCGGAGTTGCGGCTGCCCATGGGATTGAGCAACACTTCCTTGGATTTAATAAACGAAGAACCACGGTCGCCCCCGATAGCTACCCCCAAAATGCCGGGTGCGCAACCCTGTCCCTGCGCCTTCTGGACCGCGTCTAATACTACCTTACGCACTCCTGCCAGATCGCGGCCCGCGCCGAGTTTATTGTTAGGCAGGGAATACTGCGCGCCGACGTTCTCGCACCCGCCGCCCTTAAGCATCAGCTCGATAACCAGCGGCTGATCCGCATCTATTTCTTCAAAATGGATATAAGGGAAGTCTTCGCCACCGAGGTTATTGCCGGAGTTCTTGTCGTAGATCGCGTCCACGGCATTCGGCCGCATAAAGGACCGTTTGGTTGCTTCCGCCAACGCTGCACGGATCTGTGCTTTGAGTCTGCGCGTACTCCAACCTTCTGGATAGTAGACATAAAAGATCGGCGTGCCCGTGTCCTGGCAGATGGGCGTGGAATTGGCACGCGATAGTTCAATGTTCTTGAGGATGGTTTCCAGAGCACCGCGCGCCGCCGAGCCCGGTTCTTCCTTTTCGACGGCTGCCCGCAGGCGCTCTTCCACATCTTTCGGCAGGCTGGACGAGGTGCGGCGAATAAGCTCTAAGACTTCATTTGTGATGTCCCGCATGACGCCTCCATGTATATACTTATCATACACCCGTTCAAATGGTTGGGATGATGACTTAATTACTTATTCTCTCGTTACAAATTCACCATCCTAAAGAGAAGCTTTCACCTTCTTCGCCGCGCGATTTTTCGATGTTGAGGCAAGGTTATAATGTCCGGATTGTGCAAAACATG
>JBKPQD010000370.1:0-5044 GCA_046733915.1 Chloroflexota bacterium | reverse complement strand
AATTTTGCTCAAGCCCGCGCCCGGTGAAACCACCACCACCGCGATCTGACCGGGCTCGACCGAGGCAAGCTGAAACCGGCTGGCTTTTTCCTTTTGAATGTCATCCATCTGCGCCAGCAGGTTTTCCATCGCCACCTTTGTGATCGTTCCGATGCCCATGATGTAATCGATCGGCTCGTAGCGTTTCTCGAGCGGCACGTGGATGTGCATGCGGTACATCCCTTCGCCCTCGCCCACTTGAATCGACGTGCCCATCTGCTCCAGGCGCCCGTAAAATTTTTGCAGATCAAAATCGTTCGAAGGCATGAAGTCCACGATCACTTCGTAATCCTGTCCCTCTTCGACCGTTTCCATGGCATCGTCCATCTGCATGCTTGAAATGGGCTGGACGGTCATGGTTGGCGTTTCCAGCGATTCACCGTAGACGTGGCGCAGCATTCCCTCCAGAATAAAGAACAGGCCTTTGCCACCTGAATCGACCACACCGGCTTGTTTGAGTACAGGCAGTAGATCCGGCGTGGATTGGACGGCTGCGTCCGCCGCTTTGACCGCCACTTCCAGGATGTCGATCGCATTTTTTGCGGAGGGGAGAGCGGCTGCCGTTGCATCGGCTACACCGCGAGCGACAGTGAGGATTGTCCCCTCCACCGGGCGGACCACGCCTTTATAAGCGGTATCACGCGCTTCGCTAAATGCCTTGACGAGCGTGGCGGCATCCAAGAGGTCGTGACCATGGACACCTCGCGCAAAGCCGCGCCACAGCTGTGACAGGATCACCCCCGAATTGCCGCGCGCACCCATCAACGCGCCTCTTGAAACAGATGCCGCCATTTCGCTGATGCTGCGCTGACCCGAGTCTTTGATCTCATTCCATGCGGACTGCATGGTGAGCACCATATTGGTCCCCGTATCGCCGTCTGGTACGGGGAACACATTCAGCGCGTTCACCGTTTGCTGGTTCGTGCGCAGCCAGATCATGCCCGCCTCCACCAGCCGCTTCATGGATTGCCCATTGATCGATTGCTTGCGAAGTTTCTCTACACGTGCGGTGTCCACTGCCATGAGTTTCTCTGCTCCTTGTGCCGCCACCAGCGGTACTAATCCATATCACTGATTCGCAGCCCCGCTACATGTACGTTAATTGCATTCACTTTCAGCCCGAGCGCCTTCTCCACGTGATAGCGCACGGTGTTCGCCACACTCTCCGCCACCGAGTTGATGCGCGTTCCATACTCCACAATGATGTGGATCTCGATGTCAATATCCTCGCCGTTATAGTTCACAGAAATACCGCGGGTTGGCTCGCGCGTGATGGCATTGACAATCCCGTCTGCAATGTTCTTGGGAGCCAGTCCGACCACACCGTAGGATTGCAGGGTGGCATGATATGCAATGGTTGCGACTGCGCCCGGGGAGATGTGTATCCCACCCAATGATGTTGTTTCTTCGCCCATATTGCTCCTCGTGTGGCTGTTCCTCACGTTCACCACTTGCGGAAAGAGGCGCAAGGTGTGAGCTGGGGATACTATATTAACATGTTGCCTTGAATAAGGTTGCGATGTATGGTAAAATGCCCTGCCTTCAAAAAGGCGATTGACTTTGTAGTATGGAATTATAGCAAGAAAGGAAGTTCTTCAGAATGGCTAAATGTGCAAATTGCGGAAAGACAACCACCTTCGGACACAACCGCTCTTTCTCCCAGCGCGCCACCAATCGTAAATTCAGACCCAACCTGCAGAAGACGATTGTGATGGAAAAGGGTCATAAGGTTCACAAAGTTTTGTGCACCAAGTGCATCAAGGCGATGGGTAAAGTCGCCGCCTAATACCCGAAGGGCAGGCACTCCCAGAAACAAGGATCACGGCTCACGCCGTGATTTTTGTTTTCAATGACATCCATCACAAAAGCTCGCGCAAAGCTTTTACCCCAGCCGCAATCCCCTGCGGATTTTTGAAAATCGCTGTTGCTGCCACATAGGCTGTTGCGCCCGCAGCCTTCATCTTCGGGAGCGTCTCGGTACTGATACCGCCATCGACTTCCAGCCAGGCAGACGAACCGAGTGCATCCAATTTTTTGCGGACCTCTGCCACTCTGCCAATTGCTTCGGGCATAAACTTTTGACCGGAATACCCCGGGTGCACGCTCATCACCAGAACGAGGTCTGCTTCGCCCAGAAAAGGATCCAGCGCACTCACAGGCGTCTCGGGATTCAAAACGATTCCTGCCCGGCAACCGAGGGATTTAATTTGCTTCAACGTATTGTGCATATTCGGGCACGTTTCCACATGGACGGTTAATCCGCTCGCGCCCGCTTTCGCAAAGGGCTCGATATAGCGTTCCGGTTCTTCGATCATCAAATGGACATCGAGCGGAAGTTTCGATGCCTTGCGACACCATTCCACAATGAACGGTCCCATCGTGATGTTCGGGACAAAATGTCCATCCATCACATCCACGTGCAGCCAGTCCACGCCGGCGGCTTCGGCCTCGGTAATCTGCTCGCCAAGGCGCGTAAAATCTGCGGAAAGAATGGAAGAGGAAATTACATATTTAGTCATCATACTTAAATAATAAAGGTGACAGTCGATGGACTGTCACCTGTTTAACGAGGATTGTAAAGAAAATAGATGTAGATCCAAAAGGGAACAAGCCCGCCGACCATCATCAGGGCGATGAGTCCGAGACCGACCGCGCCCCAATCCACTTCGGAGAAGGAGTCCTCTGAAACGCTGACGGATGGCTCTGGCTGGGGCGGCGCAGGTTCTATCCGGACGGCAGGCGCAGCAACGGTCGCAGGAGGCTCGGGTTGCCGATAGGTGGTTACAGCTTCAGGCGTCAGGTTCAAGGCCGGTGTAGCAGGAATATCACGTTGTGTTCCAAAACGCAACAGGACGCGCCCGAGTTGGTCCGCAGTACGGTAACGCGCCGCGGGTTCCTTCGAGAGAACCTTTAAGATGATTTCTTCCAACGCCGTGGGAATATCCGGCACATATTCACTCGGCGGGATGGGATCGGCTTGCAAATGCAAGAGCGCCAGTTCTTCACTTGTCGGAGCGGTGAACGGCAGCGCGCCTGTCAGAACTTCATATAACACCACACCCAGCGAATAAACGTCCGAGGCGGGCGAAGGGGGTTCGCCTACAGCCTGCTCCGGCGAGAAGTATTGAGGGGATCCCCAAACCACGTCGGCGCGCTCGTCGGGCATAATCGTCGAAAGTGCGCGGGCAATGCCAAAGTCGGTGACCTTGAGACGGCCATCGGGGGTAACGATCATATTATGGGGCTTGATATCACAATGGACGAGTCCGGCGCGGTGAGCATATCCAATTCCCGCGCAAGCCTGCACCATCAAGGGGATGGCTTCTTCCACTGAGTACCGTCCGCGCTGGCGAAGGAGAGTCTTCAAGTCCTTGCCGGGAACATGTTCCATGACAAGATAAAGTTGATTCTGGTCGAATCCAAAGTCATGCACAGTCACAATGTTGGGATGGGAAAGGTTCGCCGCCGCGCGCGCTTCCTGGCGAAACCGTTTCTGGAACGATTCGTCATTGGAATATTGGGCGCCCAACACTTTGATAGCGACATAGCGCTCCAGCATGAGGTCGCGCGCTCGGAACACATCGGACATGCCGCCGTGTCCCAAACGCTCGAGCAATTGATAGCGATTGTTAAGAACAGTCCCTTCGTCCATTGTAAAAAGATTATACCGCAGCCCTGACCCCCTTCTGCCTTACCGCACTTCACCACCGTGCGTGCCGCGAGCACGCACGACGATGCGAGACGGCAACCGAAGTGCGGTGCAAGGGTCGCGCCGGGAGGGCTCAAGGTATAATCCTCGCATGCGCGATGCCGTCATCATCTACAATCCCGCCGCGGGGCGATTTTCAGTCACCTCCTATATCCCCTCCGTTGTCAACGAACTCGCGTCGAAAGGCTGGAAGGTGGACGCGGTGTCCACCCAAAGCGGCGCCCATACCGTGGAGCTGGCGCGGCAAGCTGCGGCGGAGAAGCGAGAGGCAGTCTTCGCTGTTGGCGGCGATGGGACAATCGGCAACGTTGTCAATGGATTGGTAGGTTCCGAAACTGCGCTGGGTGTCTTACCGGCCGGGACCGCGAACGTCTGGAGCATCGAATTGGGGCTCAGCCCATTCACCTGGCATCGTCCCTGGGCCCTGCAAAAAAATGCGTCATTGCTGGCAAACGCACCCTGTCATGCAATTGACGTCGGGCTGTGCAACGAATTTTCATTCATGATGTGGGCGGGCATCGGGTTGGATGCGCTGGCGATCCATTCCATGGAACCACGCATCCGCCTGGAAAAATTTTTCGCCATGCCTGAGTTTGCAGCGAAGACCATCTGGCAGGCGGCGCAATGGAACGGGATCCGCCTGCGGCTATGGGCGGATGGTCATGAAGTCGAGGGCCAGTTTATCCTAGCCGTTGCCACGAACATCCGTCACTATCTCGGCGGACTCTCCAAGCTTTCGCCGGATGCCTATCTCGACGATGGCTTGCTCGACATGTGGCTGTTCAGCGGCAGTCACATCGGTGATGCGCTACGGCACGCCTACGACATGTGGCGCGGTAATCATTTCAGCTCTTCTATGGCTCGCCGTATTACATTTAAGACATTGCGGATCGAAGCCGATTCACCCTACTGGATCCAGACCGACGGGGAGCCGCGCGGCTGTGCCCAACGGACAGAGATCCGAGTTCGATCGCGCCTGCTGCGGATGTTGGTGCCTCCCTATGCCATGCAACTGCTGAAAAGTGTTCCACGAAAGGACAGCAATGAACGCGCGCCAGCTTTTCAATAGATGGGTCATCCTGGGAGCCTTCCTGCTAGCGGGACTTTTACTACTCATTACTGCGGTTTCGATTGGATTGACGTCCGCGCGTGAAAACTCGGGTGTGGGCTTTACGCCGGCGGAGATCACGATGATCGCCGCGCCAACGTCAACCTCCAGCGCGCCCGCCACGGCGACGATCGATCCTTTTGCCCCTACCCCCGCGCCGACCGGAATTGCGCTTGGCAACTATGTAC
>JBKPQD010000369.1:0-2480 GCA_046733915.1 Chloroflexota bacterium | reverse complement strand
CCGCTGGTGATTCGGGCAGTGGGTGGTGGTGGACGCCAGCTCGGTGCGACACATTCCCAGACTCCCGATGCGATCTTTGCCCACTTCCCCGGCTTGAAAGTGGTCTCGCCCGGCACGCCAGAAGACGCAAAAGGATTGCTGAAATCGTCCATCCGGTCGGATGACCCGATCCTGTTCATCGAGCACGCGACCATGTATCAGGTGCGCGGCGATGTCCCGGATGGAGAGTATCTCACTCCGATTGGCAAGTCCAAAGTGCAGCGCGAAGGTTCAGATATCACGATTATCACCTATTCCAAGGGCCTTGAGCTCTCGATGAAGGCCGCCGACGAGCTTGCGAACGAAGGCGTCCATGCTGAGGTCGTTGATTTGCGTACGCTGCGTCCGCTCGATATGGAACCGGTGCTCGAGTCGTTCAAGAAAACAAATCGAGCTATTGTCGTCGAGGAAGGGTGGAAATCCTATGGCGTCGGTTCCGAAGTAGTCAGTCGTATTTATGAACAAGCGTTTGATTACGTCGACGCGCCGATTTTGCGCGTGGCGCAAAAAGAGGTGCCACTTCCCTATAACCGCACGCTCGAACAGGCCGCCCTCCCGCAGGTGCCGGATATCGTTGCGGCGGTGAAGGAGGTTTTGAAATAATGGCTGAAACAATTAATATGCCGAAACTTGGCTTCGACATGGCGGAAGGCACGCTCGTCCGCTGGGTGAAGCAAGTGGGCGAAAATATTAATAAGGGAGATGTGCTGGCCGAGATCGAAACCGATAAGGCAACGGTCGAAGTCGAATCGTCGGCGAATGGTGTGGTGTTGCAGCATATTGTGGATGAGGGCACGGTCGTTCCGGTCAATGCGCCGATCGCGGTAGTTGGGGCGGAAGGGGAAAAGGTGGAGGAGGCCAAAGCCGCCGCCGAGCCACAAAAGGTAGAGACTCCCAAAGCGGATCAACAGCAACAGACGGCGCCTCCGCCACAGCCCACACCTGCGGAGCAAAAACCTGTCGCGTCGCCGCAGCCGGCTCCTGTATCGTCCCCGCAGGGTGCTCCCGTTCAACAAGCAGCTCCTGTGGAAACGGGTCCGATCAAAGCCAGCCCGCTGGCGAGGAAGATTGCCCGCGATAATAAGATCGATCTTTCACACTTGCAGGGCACCGGCCCCGGTGGACGGGTGGTCCGTAAAGATGTCGAGGCCGCGCTTTCGAGCCCGCAGCCTTCTGCGGTTGGCCGTTTACCAACGGCTGCGCCGGTCGTACCCATTTCCGCTGGCGATGAAACGGTTCCACTGACCAGACTGCGACAGGCGATCGCCCGCCGCATGGTCGAATCGACAACGAGTGTTCCGCACTTTTATGTCACCCATGAATACAAAATGGATGCCCTCATGGCGATGCGCAAGCAAGCCAATGAATATCTACAGGATAATGAAAAACTATCGGTTAACGATTTCATCATCAAAGCCGTCGCGCTGACGTTGCGCCAGTTCCCGAATCTGAATTCTTCGTATGCAGGAGATAAAGTGATTCGGCACGGTTCGATCAATATCGGCGTGGCCGTCGCCGTAGAGGGCGGCCTATTGACGATCGTGACCCGCAACACCGATCAATTACCCATGCGCCAAATTTCCGCCGACGTAAAACGCATGGCGGCGGGCGCACGCGAAGGCAAAGTACGACCTGATGACATTGAAGGCTCGACGTTCTCCATCTCCAACCTCGGAATGTTCGATGTCGAGAACTTCGCCGCAATCATCAACCCGCCCGAGGCCGGGATTATCGCCATCGGCTCAGCGCGCGAAGTACCTGTCGTTGAAAATGGCCAGGTCAAGCCAGGCTGGCGCATGAAAGCCACGATCTCTGTCGACCATCGTGTCAGCGATGGGGCGGAGGCGGCGCGGTTCATGCAAGAGTTGGCAGGGTTCCTGGAAAATCCGGTCAGGATGTTGATATAAACACCGTAGGGATGAGCAGTTGCTCATCCCTACTTTTTTAATCTTTTGCCATTGCGAAGAGGTGGTCTCTTTATCAAGGTGCTTCATTGAGTCTGTCACACAAGGGTGTGTATGAGTCACCTGGGAAAAATGTCTTCCACTGTGCCTGGCTTAAGTTCTCAAACAGGCGCGAGCAGGCCACAGAAATCAGGTCCTGGCTTTCGACCAGTTGGATTTTCTCAAGATCCCAGATCTGAAGAAGCGTGGAAGATGCGGTTGCGTGATACTTTCCATCTGCGGAAAACGAGACGTCGTTCACTGTATCTGTATACGGGATGCGGGCTAGTTCTTTGCCAGCAAAATCCATAATATACACATGTGTCGCGGTTCCCACGGCAAGCAGGGGCTTTTGCGGGTGAATGGCCAGGGACACCGCCCGTTCGTTGTTTAGGGAAACACCAGATGTGAATGTGCCGCCCTGGTATAGCCAGGTGTGAACCCGGCCGTCGACTTCAATAGAGGCGAGCAAGGAACCATCTTTGCTCAAAGCTATAC
>JBKPQD010000368.1:0-1896 GCA_046733915.1 Chloroflexota bacterium | reverse complement strand
AAAGATCGCGCCGGCACACGTTCCCCAGATCGCGTGGCGTTGACCAAACTGTTTTAGCGGTTCCATCAAATTATACGCCACAGCAAGTTTGCCAATCGTGGTTGACTCACCACCAGGAATGATAAGCCCATCCAATCCTGTAAGATGTTTGGGCAAACGAACTTCCGAGGTGTCTACGTTCAAACGTTTGAGCATGGCGATGTGTTCTGCGAAATCGCCCTGTAATGCAAGTACACCGATTTTCATAATTTTTTGTAAGGCGGGATTACCCCGCTCTTACTACCAGCCGCGTCCCGCGATCTTTTCTGTCTCAGGCATCTGCGAGATGTTTCGTCCCACCATCGGCTCGCCGAGGTTTTTGCTGACTTCCGCGAGAATCGAGGCATCCTGGTAGTGCGTGACGGCTTTGACGATCGCCGCGGCACGTCGAGCCGGGTCACCACTCTTGAAGATACCGGAACCGACGAAGACACCATCCACACCGAGCTGCATCATCAGAGCCGCGTCCGCTGGAGTAGCAACCCCACCCGCCGCGAAGTTGACCACGGGCATTCGCCCAAGTTCCTTGGTCTCTCGCACCAGGTCGTATGGCGCGCCAATTTCTTTCGAATAGCGCATCAATTCTTCATCGGCCATGGTCGTCAGGCGGCGAATATCACCGAGCACCGTACGGGCGTGACGGACAGCCTCCACCACATCACCGGTCCCAGCTTCGCCTTTGGTGCGAATCATCGCCGCACCTTCACCGATGCGACGCAGCGCCTCACCAAGATTCCGGCACCCGCAGACGAACGGCACTTTAAAGTTATGCTTCAAGATATGATTGGTTTCATCCGCAGGCGTCAGTACCTCGGACTCGTCAATGTAATCTACGCCGATCGCTTCGAGAATTTGTGCTTCCACAAAATGCCCAATACGGCACTTTGCCATCACAGGAATGGACACCGAATCGATGATCTTCAAAATCAAATCGGGGTCCGACATGCGCGCTACGCCACCGTTGGCGCGGATATCCGCAGGCACTCGCTCGAGCGCCATGACTGCAGATGCACCCGCTTCTTCGGCGATCTTCGCATGCTCGGGCGTGACCACATCCATGATGACGCCACCTTTAAGCATCTGTGCCAAGCCCTTCTTTACAGCGAAGGTACCAGTCTGTTGTTCCATTGTCTTTCTCCTTTTCTATCGCTCGCTTTATAAAGCTAAACTTTTACTACATCCATAGGATGCAAGTTTTGTTTCTATGCGGCACTTTAATCATAATGACAAAAATATTCTACCACGCTGCCATTCTGGCTAACGCAGCGGCAACCGGAGGCGTCTATATCGCCTATTTTTCTATTTTAGGCAAAAAGCGGTATGTGTTAAGAGCCAATGCTTTCAAAATCAAAATAGACCAATTTACTGGATTGACGCGGATTGCGATAAATTGGCTCTATCGCATTACCTGAAATACAACTATATTAGTCATACCAATCCTTTTGGAGGATCGAAAGATGCGCATTCCACTTGACCGTCAAAGTGCCGTTCCGCTTTATAGGCAGATCAAAGCCTATTTGCAACAGGGGATTCTCTCCGGCAGCCTGGCAGCAGGTACATGCCTGCCAGCCAGCCGGCGGCTGGCGCAAGAACTGGGCGTTAACCGCATTACGGTCGGGAACGCGTACGCGGAGCTGGAGTCGGAGGGGTTGATCTTTTCCAAGTTGGGCAGTGGCACTTATGTGCTGCAGCCAGATCCACTTTTATCCCTTCCAAAGAATAATTCAGACGCACCGTGGCCACTCTGGCAACAGAGTGTAGTTGCGCAGGGTAAGGTCAGCCCTAGGAAATTGTCATCTGCTCAACGTGCGGCGGTGCGTCATCCGCAGCTGATCAGCTTCGCCAGCGGCATTGGAG
>JBKPQD010000367.1:0-3592 GCA_046733915.1 Chloroflexota bacterium | reverse complement strand
AAGGAAGCCGCTTCCATCAAGCCTTCCTGCAAATCAGAGCGATTGCTGCATTTGGTTACGCCCACCGACGAACCCAAATTTGCAGGCTTGGTGAATAACGGATAATCGCTCAGTTTCTCTGCTTTTTGGATAATAGCACTCATGTTCGTTTCAATGTCAGACCGAAGCACAACGATCGTATCGACAACAGGAATATTGTTGGCGATCATCACATCTTTGAAGATACCTTTGTCCATACCAACCGCGGAGCCAACCACACCTGCGCCAATATAGGCAACATCGGCGAGTTCGAACAGTCCCTGCAAAGTACCATCTTCACCAAACGTTCCATGCAGCACAGGGAAGAACACATCAATCCCATGCTCTCCATGCGATGGATCAGGAGAAAGCACAAAATGCGCAAGACCATCTAAATTTTTCTGCTCAAACTTACTCAGCACATCTTCACCGGTCAGCCATTTGCCTTCGTGGGTGATGCCGATGTGCGTTACTTCATACTTGGCAGTATCCAGCACCGACAACACGGAGCGCGCGGACATCAGCGAGACCTCATGCTCACCGGAACGTCCACCAAACAAAACTGCCACGTGAAGTTTCTTCATATCGTTTCAACATTCAAACGTTTGCACGTTTAAGCGTTCCACTCTCCAATCAATTCAATCTCCAATTCAAGATCAACACCCTGCTTCTCCTTGACGGTTTTCTGCACGAGTTGTATCAGGGCAAAAATATCTTCGGCTTTTGTGTTGGCGTGATTGATGAAGAAGTTGCCATGCAAGGGACTGATCTCTGCATTGCCGATGCGCGTACCTTTCAAGCCGCAGGCCTCGATCAATTTGCCCGCGTAATCGCCATTGGGATTTTTGAACATCGAGCCCATGCTTGCACCGGGTGGTTGGGTTACCTTGCGATGAGCGCTAAACTGCTCGATTTTTACGGTCGCTTCCTCTTTTGTGGAAGGAGTCAAACGTAATTCAGCTGCTAAAACAATTCCATCGAGGCCACCGCGTTTCAGGGCACTCGTGCGATAACCATATCCCAATTGCTGGGCGGTAAACTTTTCGCGTCCGTTTTCTGTGAGCAGTTCGGCCCAGATTAAATTGCCCGCCATGTCACCGCCGAACGCGCCGGCATTCCCATACACCGCTCCGCCAATCGTGCCCGGGACAGTGGCTGCCCATTCCAGGCCGCCCAATCCCTTGGCGGCGCAGCGATTGGCGAGGTTACTGAAGATGACGCCCGATTCCACCGTGACCGACGGCTCATCGCCAGGATGAAAATGGACTCCCTTGGCACGGTTCAGCACCACAACGCCGCGCACACCTTTATCACTCACCAACACATTCGAGCCCCCGCCCAACAGGATGTATTCCACATCTAATTTCCACAACAGCTTGATGATTCGCGCCAGTTCCTCCGCGGACTCGGCAGCTATGAGGACGTCCGCAGGTCCGCCGATGCGCGCGGAGGTGTAAGGCGCTAGAGGGGCATTCTCTTTCACCTTATCACCCAGCTTGGCATATAACGAGTCAATCGCGCGAACAGAGGTTAACATTTCTTTCTCGTCCTTCTTACTTGTCGTTTCCTTCTTCTGATTCACTTAATTTCTCAATCAACTTCTCTACCTTCTTTTCATCCGAGTCTTCCTGCTTCTGTTTCTTTCTCTTTTGACGGGAGTCTTTGTCAAAAAATGCCAAAAACATTTTTAACGGTGGCAGAAAGGTGGTCTCAGGATGATCCCGCCCCTCTCGTTCCGATTCGGTGGAACGTGCGGGCTGAAGTGGTTCCTTATCTTTTTTCTCATCGGACATCTGCGGCAACCATTTCTTTATACTCATGTGGGAATGGCTGTCCCATCCACGTGGCGAATGGAGACGGTCTGCGATAGGGCTTTTTAAGATTTTCGATTAACTTGGAAACCAACTGGTCCTCCAGACTGCCTTGTTTCAATACCAATTTCAAGGGCAACAGTGAGAGACTCTGGGATGGTTTTGCAAGCACAAAATTTTCGTTCATGATATTTGCCTTTCCTCTAATCCTTTAATTACATCTGTACTGATCTGATCTGCATCACCAGCCGAAAGGACAAGCACGACATCGCCCGGTTTCAAATGTTCGAGCAGATAACTGGTCACTTCCGGTAGCGTGGCGATATAACGGGCCGAGAAATGTGGCATGGCACTGACAATCTCGGCTGAGGTGAAATCCTGTTTAGGTTCGCGTGCCGCGTAGACTTCGGTGACGATAACCTGGTCGGCATCTCGGAATGCGCGGGCAAAATCCAGGAAGAGAGTCTTGGTACGCGAATATGTGTGAGGCTGCCAGACGGCCCAGATACGCCGCTCGGGATACCGCGCCCGCGCGCCTGCCAGTGTCGCCGCGATCTCGGTGGGATGGTGAGCATAATCGTCGAAGATGCTAATGCCATCGATGTCACCACGCAATTGAAAGCGGCGTCCCGTTCCCGTAAATTGAGAAAGTGCCTGCGCAGCTTTCTGACGGGAGAGACCCAGCACATCTACGATCGCCAGGACCGCCAGGGCGTTGCACACATTGTGCGTACCGGGCACCTGCAGGGAAACTTCCGCCAATTCCATCCCGGTACTGCCCAGATTGGAGGAGGCGACGAAGTCGAACCCGCCGCGCTGGTTCGGCTTTAGTTCGCGTGCCATCACCCATAATGGCGTGGTGATTGTCGACTCGGTCTGCATGCCATAACCAACAATATTCTTCTCTGCCTTGCGCGCATAGGAGGCCAGCCCCGACGCGCCGGCGTCTTCCATGCAGGTAATGAGCGTTCCCTCATCGGGAAGCAAATCCACAAACTTTTGGAAGGAGGCGGCCATCGAAGCAAAGGTCGGGAAGAAATCCGGGTGGTCGTGCTCAAGGCTGGTGACCACTTCGATCTGCGGCTTGAGGCCAAGGAACATATTGTCGTATTCGTCAGCTTCGATCACGAAGACATTGCCAGTGCCTGCATGGGCATTGACTCCGAGGTTGTTGACCACACCGCCGACAATAAAGGATGGGTCACGTCCCAGCTCACTCAGCACCCAGGCAGTCATGGCGGTGGTGGTTGTTTTCCCATGCGTACCGGCAATGGCGATGCCCGTTTTATCGGAAATCAGTTCTCCAAGAATATCGGCGCGCTTGTAAACGGGAATGCCCACCTGGTTCGCGGCCTGGACCTCGGGGTTATCATCCGTGACCGCGGAGGAGCGTACCACTCGATCTGCTCCCTCGATGTTACGGGGATGGTGGCCCACGAAGACCGTCGCGCCCGCCTTACGAACTTCATCGGCAAAGGGAGTCAGGGCGCGGTCAGATCCGCTCACCGTATATCCGCTCTCCAAAAGGAGGCGGGCGATGGCGGAAAGACCGCTTCCCCCAATGCCGATGAAATGAACGTGTGTCATATTCACTCTGGACTGTTTGCTCTTCGCAATTAGCCTTTCTGATTAAATGTAGACCACGAGCACAAACACAAATGCAAGAATAATGGCAAAGTAGATGCCGGGTTCGCCAAGCAATTGAGGCGGCATATACAACATCATCTGATTGACTGTCTGCAAAAGGACCGGGTCAGCAGGCT
>JBKPQD010000366.1:0-4732 GCA_046733915.1 Chloroflexota bacterium | reverse complement strand
CTCGAATTGAGCATACAGACCTGCATCACCTGCCCCTCGGGACCAATGGCAATATCGCCGTAAGTACAATTGTTGGTTCCAGGTGCGAGTTGCGCGCCAGAAAATTCACCAACTTCTCCAAGTCCCGTAACCGGCGCACCTGCTGCAACCATCGGACCACCGGCATTGAACGCCACCCAGACCTCACCTTCGGCAGCCGTAATAGTCTCCTGGTCCACGTAGCGGAATAAGCCGTGCCGCTCCGCGCCCGAAGGAGAGATCAGACTGTCCACAGGCTTGGCGATCTTCGCAATTAAATCAAAGGTAAGACCACCATCCGTGCTAAGCAAAATCGGGACGGTGTTCTCCACATTATAGAGGTAGGATACGAAGAGATTTCCATATTCGTCGAATGCTACACTGGGATCACAGCAGGTATCGCCGAAGACATCATTGCCTTCTCCGACGATTCTGCGGTTCCAGGTTACGCCTCCATCAAAGGAAACAGCCAGGAACATTCCGTTTACACCTTCCGCAATGTTGGTAAAAATCACAATGTTATTGGGATTGGTAGGATTGACGGCAATTGCTTCCTCCGACTCATTACCGGGACGTTGGCTTACATCTACGTTTTGGGATACGGAAACTTGTGCCCTGGCTACGCCCGCTGTTGCAAGGGCAAGCAACATCGCAATTACAACAAAACTTGAGAGACGAACAACAGACCGCATAGGAAACTCCTTTGGTTGTCGAACGGCGATAGGCTCTACGTTGTGTAAGTTGTAATGGATCGCCTCGGATGAAAACGACTCAACTTCCCCGTACGAATTGATTATAGGACGATTTGGATTGCAATACAACATCCATCCTTGGTAGGAGATCCCTGCCAAGTGCAGGACATTTTGTGGTTAAATTGCTACGGAGGAAGTATGGCTGAATCCGATCCGGACTTTGTCGCTTTTTTGAAGGCTTATCCGAGCTACCCAACCACCCAAATTATCGACGAGTTGCGTAGTGTAGAGTATGCGCGCCTCGATGTTGGCGGGCATATTTATCTGGATTACACAGGCGGCGGTTTGTATGCCGATTCGCAATTGCGCCGTCATAACAAATTACTTGCCGAGCATGTCTTCGGCAACCCGCATTCGCTCAATCCCACCTCCCTCGCCGCAACGCAACTTGTGGAACATGCACGCGAATATGTATTGAAGTTTTTCAATGCGGACCCCACTGAATATCTGGCAATCTTTACCTCCAATGCGAGCGGCGCGCTCAAATTAGTCGGCGAGTCCTATCCTTTCCCCAATGGACGCTATTTATTAACCTTTGATAATCACAACTCGGTGAACGGAATTCGAGAATTCGCCCACGCGCGCGGCGCCACCGTGACGTACATACCCATCGCGTTGCCCGATATGCGCGTGGACGAGTCACAGCTCCGCCGTGAACTCGCGCAGCCTTCGAAGAGGGGACATAACCTCTTTGCCTATCCCGCCCAGTCGAACTTTTCCTCTGTGCAGCATCCTCTCGATTGGATCGAGGAAGCACACCGACAGGGCTGGGATGTGCTTGTGGATGCCGCTGCATTTGTCCCCACCAGCAGGCTGGATCTACAGGTTGTCAAACCCGATTTTGTTCCCGTGTCATTTTATAAAATGTTTGGGTACCCGACCGGCTTGGGCGCGTTGATCGCCCGCAGGGAGGCTCTCTCCAAATTGCATCGTCCCTGGTTCGCAGGTGGGACCATTACGGTCGCCTCGGTGCAGGGCGATAAGTATTACATGGCAGATGGCGCCTCGGCATTCGAGGATGGGACGATCGATTATCTAAACATTCCCGCGGTCGAGATCGGGCTTAAACATCTCGAGTCGATCGGCTACGATGTAATCCATGAACGGGTATATTCACTCACCGGCTGGCTGCTCAGCAACCTGACGGAAATGAGACATAGCACCGGTGTACCGCTCGTACGCATCTATGGGCCCACAAGCATGGAGGGACGCGGTGGCGCTGTGTCAATTAATTTTTATGATAAGAATAACAAACCCATCGATCATCGTATTATAGAACAGCAGGCGAACGAGGCGGGCATCTCCTTGCGAACGGGCTGTTTCTGTAACCCCGGCGCGGGCGAGATTGCGCTCGGCATCTCACGCCTCGAACTGGACGTTTGCTTTACCCAGCCGGGACACGAAGACCGGTTTACCGTAGATGACTTCCGTCACTGTATCGATGGCAAATCCTCGGGAGCGGTACGAGTTTCCGTCGGAATGGTCACGAATTTCAAAGATATTCAGGGATTTTTAGCCTTTGCCCGGGGGTTGCTTGCCTAGTTCTAACGTAAAATTTATAATTCCAGCTTGACTCGACCCCCTGTTCTGCGTATAATTAGGGCGTTGGATATAAAAAACGAGCAAAAGACATCGCAAGCGCTTGAGAAAAATTCTCGGAGCGCTTGCCTTTGTTTGTCTCTGCAGCTAGTGGGCTCACTAGAAATAGACATGCTCGATGTATCAATGTTTTCCCATTTTTTGAGGAGATGACCCAGTGGAAACCAAGGGACTGACCGCACTCCGTATTAGCCTAGCCTCCCCCAGCACCATTCTCTCATGGTCGTATGGTGAGGTGCTGAAACCCGAAACCATTAACTACCGCCGCCTGCGCCCGGAAAAAGATGGTCTGTTCTGTGAAGCCATTTTTGGTCCGCAGCGTGACTGGCAGTGTTACTGCGGGAAATATAAGAACCCCCGTTACAAAGGTATCATCTGTGATAAGTGCGGCGTTGAAGTGACGCGCGCTGCTGTGCGCCGCGAACGCATGGGCCACATCATGCTTGCTACGCCGGTCGCCCATATCTGGTATACGCGCCGCATCCCATCTTATCTGGGCATGCTGCTCGATATCTCGCGCCGTAACCTCGACCGCGTGTTGTACTTCGCTCAGTACATCGTCACGTACGTCGATGAGGATGCGCGCAACAAGGCGCTCAAACGCATCGAAGATGAGATCTCTGTCTCTGAGCGCGAACAGGCACAAACCGTCAACTCGAAGATCGCCGAGATCAAGACCAAGCGCGATCACACCATTGCCGACCTCAAGCAGAAGAGCTCCAGCCTGGAACAAGGCTACGATGAAGCCATCGCCGAAAAACTCGATCCCGTCATCAAGGAAGGCCAGAAGCTGGAAAAACTGCTTCAAGGTCAAATGGGTGAAGCTGCCAAGAAGGCAGTCGTTTTCGAGCTATCCAATGAAAAGATTTTGGATGCCGGTGATAAAGTCGCTGCCAAGCACATGACTCAGGTACAGAAGATCGTTCAGAAGAATATCGAAACCGTCGAGAACGAGATGAAGGACGAGCGCGCCCGCCAGGCGGAAGAACTCAAGATGGAAATGGGTCGCGTGAAAGCCGATGCCGATATGCAGATGGAAGCCCTCCGCTCACAGCTGGAGGATCAAACCACTGCATCTTCGAATCAGTCATCCCGTATGCGCGATGAACTTTTGGAATTGCGCCCCTTCACATTCATCAGTGAAATTCGCTACCGTGAGCTCAAGCAGCGCTGGGGACAGGTCTTCCGCGCCGACATGGGTGCCGAAGCGTTCTATGACATTCTCGAGCGCCTTGACCTTGATAAGCTCGCCGAGGAACTCTGGAAGGAAGTTCGCACCACCAAGTCGAAGCAGAAGCGTAAGAAGGCGACAACCCGCCTCAAAGTGGTGGAAGCCTTCCGCCGCTCAGGTAACCGTCCCGAATGGATGATCCTGACCGTTCTGCCCGTGATCCCGCCCGATCTGCGTCCGATGGTGCAGCTGGATGGTGGTCGCTTCGCTACATCCGATCTGAATGACCTTTATCGCCGCGTGATCAACCGCAACAACCGTCTCAAGAGGCTGTTGGAGCTTGGCGCGCCGGATGTCATTATCCGCAATGAGAAGCGTATGTTGCAGGAAGCTGTCGACAGCCTGATCGACAACAGCCAGCGCGGCAAGGCTCTTAGCCGCCGTGGACGACGCGAACTCAAGTCTCTAAGCGACATGCTCAAGGGCAAGAAGGGTCGCTTCCGCCGTAACCTGCTCGGTAAGCGCGTGGACTACTCCGGTCGCTCCGTGATCGTGGTGGGTCCGCAGTTGAAACTCTACCAGTGCGGTCTGCCCAAGAGCATGGCTCTGGAGCTATACAGACCATTCGTGATTGCACGCCTCGTGCAGAATAACTACGCTGCCAACGTCAAAGGTGCTCGTCGTTTGATCGAGCGCAACCGCCCCGAGGTGTGGGAAGCATTGGAAAGCGTGATCGGTGAGCGGCCCGTGTTATTGAACCGTGCGCCGACGCTGCACCGCCTGGGCATCCAGGCCTTTGAGCCGATCCTGATCGAAGGCTCGGCGATCCAGCTGCATCCGCTCGTCACAACCGCCTTCAACGCAGATTTCGACGGCGACCAGATGGCTGTTCATGTTCCGCTTTCGCAGAAGGCAGTCAAGGAAGCGCGCGATCTCATGCTCGCCTCCAAGAACCTGCTTAAACCGGCAGATGGAGAACCGATCATCTCGCCATCCAAGGATATGGTGCTTGGTGTCTATTACCTCACCATGAAACAGAAAGCGAATCATCGCGGGGATGGACGCGCCTTCTCTGATTTCGATGAAGTCGAGATGGCGTACGCGCTGGGTCAGGTCGATGTTCATACCGAGATCAAGCTGCGTACCACCACCTGGTACGACGATAAAGGTGATCGTCTGCATGAACCTGTCA
>JBKPQD010000365.1:0-4903 GCA_046733915.1 Chloroflexota bacterium | reverse complement strand
AGCGGTCCTACTGATTTCCTACCGCCAGGGAGTGAAGTATCTAACGGTGAATGGAGGATAACCTGCAGGGATGGGAGCTGCTCATCCACGCGGTTGACAATTTATGCGCGAACTCAAATTTCTTCTCGCCCTTTGGCAGACTAACTTGCAATCGATCATGGAATATCGCGTCGCGTTCCTAACGCAAGTGATCGGCATGATGTTGAACAACTTCATCTATTTTGCGATCTGGATCATTTTCTTTGACCGTTTCAAAGAGGTGCGCGGCTGGGGCATCCAGGATATGTACGTCACTTATGGGATCCTGGCGAGCGCGGTGGGTCTTGCCGAATTGTTATTTGGAAATGCTTTCACCTTAAGCGAAATCATCAGTCAGGGGCGGCTCGATTATTACCTATCTCTTCCGCGCCCGGTTCTATTGCACGCCATTGCCAGCCGGACCATCGCCCCCGGTATTGGCGACTTTACGTATGGGTTCTTGAGCTACGCCCTTTCCGGTCAATTTTCATGGGATGGATTACTGCGCTTCATTCTCGCCATGCTTCTCGCCGCGAGCGTCTTCACTGGGTTTCTGGTGATGATGCAAAGCCTGGCATTCTGGATGGGACGCGTATCCAATTTCTCCAATTTTATTTTCAATGCTGTGATTACATTCGGGATTTATCCAATCACTTTGTTCGACAACTATGCCAAGCTGATTCTATTCACGGTTATCCCCGCAGCGTTTATCGGCGCTGTGCCGGCCGCGTTCATCCTGTCGTTCACCTGGCGGAGCCTGGCAGAATTGTTGGCTGGTGCAGTCGTCTTCCTGATTTTGGCAATCACCGTCTTCCGGCTTGGTTTGAAACGCTATGAATCGGGAAGCGCGATTCAGGTAGAGGTGTAATGGAACTGCGTCAACAACTTACGGAGGAATTGGAAGCAGCGCGTCGGGGCTTTCATCAATTATTGGATGCCGTTCCCGAGAGCGCGTACTCTCATCCCAGCAATAACCCAGCATGGACGATAGGCGACGTGCTCTATCACATCACCCTGGGACCGCCTGCATTACAGTTTGAGATTTGGATGATTCTTTACCTGCCTGGGGTATATGCACTGCTGATGAATCGTTTCATATCTAATCTATTTAACAGGGTCAACGCAGTGTTTACTGGTCGCCCCAAGCGGATCAACCGTCAGATGCTGATCCAGGCATACGAGAAGGGCCACGCGGGTCTGCTCTCCCGGTTGAACCGCGTGCAGGACGATGATTTTGAGCGGTCTGTCATATATCCACAGGAGTTTGTGTCCGATTTAGCCGGAAGGGTATCCATCGAGCGACTTTTCCGGTATGTGAAAGGACACTTCGATGTCCACGAAGCTGAAATTCGGAAAAGCGTAGAGGAATTTCTGGTATAATTTCCGCCCGTGACTGGTCCTGTCAAACGGTTCATCCAACAGGAATGGGCTGTAGGCATGGAGACCTGCATAATCTGAAGAAAGGAACGCACACGTCATGCCTCTACAGAAAGAAGTTAAGACCAAGCTCATCACCGATTATCATCGTCATGATGGAGATACCGGTTCGCCTGAAGTGCAAATTGCCATTATGACCGGCCGTATCCAGCAGTTGACCGATCATCTTCGTGCAAACAAAAAAGATGAGTCCTGTCGGCGTGGTTTGCTCAAGCTTGTGGGTCATCGTCGTCGGATGTTGACTTACTTGCGCCAGTCAGACTACCAGCGTTATTTGGCGGTTACTGAGAGCCTCAACCTGCGACATAAATAGGGAACTTGTAGGGGCGACTATGATGGTCGCCCCTACAAATTTAACGTCCCGCCGTCAGGAATTGAATAGCGCGAATGATAGCGATCATCCTCGCTCTTCAGTCCCTGACCAGGCGGAAATCAATTACGGCTGACCAACTCAACTACATATCGCTGAACCAGCCCGCGCAAACTCGATTCCTTTGCGTCACGCTTTCAGCATTCGCGGACTGATGATGGGGAAAGTCAGCCAACAGGAGACATTATGAAACCCGAATCAAAAAAATATACAGCGACTGTCGGAAGGCACACGCTTACCTTCGAGACTGGCAAACTTGCAGCTCAGGCGGGTGGCGCAGTGACCTTTGGTACAGCGGAATCCATCGTGTTTGCAGCGGCCACAATGGGTGGCGTACGCGAAGGCATCGACTTTTTTCCGCTCTCCGTCGAATATGAGGAGAGATTGTATGCCGGTGGACGAATCCCCGGTTCGTTCTTCCGACGCGAAGGACGTCCTGGGACCGAAGCGATTCTGACAGCCCGCCTCACCGACCGGCCGTTACGGCCGCTGTTTCAGGACGGGATGCGCAATGAAGTGCAGGTAATCATGTTCTCGCTGTCCTCGGATGGCGTAAACCCGCTCGACATCCTGGCGATCAACGCTGCATCGGCCGCCATCATGATTTCTGATATTCCCTGGAATGGACCGGTCGGCGCGGTGCGCGTCGGGCGCGTCAACGGCGAATTTGTCCTGAACCCGACCTTCGCCGAAATCGATGCCTCCGATCTGGATCTACGGATTGCCGGCACTCGCGAAGCAATCCTGATGGTCGAATGTGGCGCGAATGAAATCCCCGAAGATGTAATGGTCGCTGCCCTCGAGCTCGGACATAAATCGATCCAGCCGCTGATCGACCTGCAATATCAAATGCGCGAAGAAGTCGGCAAGCCCAAGCGCGACGTGGCTCTCGCTATTCCCAACCCGGAATTAAAAAAGAGACTCTTCGAGCGCGTCAGCGGTCCTATGACCGAGTTGCTCGAAAAACCCTTGTCGAAGAATGAATTTAACAGCGGTATGGATGCACTTCGCGATGCTGCTGTCCTGGAATTGAGCACCGTTCCCGAGGGTGGAACCGCCCTGGACTATCCGTCAGCAGCCGCAGTTCGTGAGGCGTTTTATCAAGCGGAGGAAGAAATCGTCCGGGAGCGCATCCTGAGCCAGGGGAAACGTCCAGATGGTCGCACACCGACCGAGATCCGCCCGATCTGGTGCGAAGTGGGAACCTCCCCGCGCGCACACGGCTCCGGTTTGTTCACACGTGGTGAGACTCAAATCCTATCCATTGCGACGCTTGGCACCTTGGGCGAGGCACAAGAGCTTGACAACCTGAGCCCCATCAAAGACAAGCGTTACATGCATCATTACAATTTTCCACCCTACTCCACCGGCGAGGCAAAACCTCTGCGTGGACAAAGCCGCCGCGAGATTGGTCATGGAGCACTTGCCGAGCGCGCGCTCGAACCGGTCATCCCTGCGGAAGAGACGTTTCCCTATACGATCCGCGTCGTGTCAGAAGCGTTATCGTCTAACGGTTCCACTTCGATGGGCTCCGTTTGTGGCTCAACACTCGCGCTGATGGATGCAGGCGTACCGATCAAGGCACCCGTTGCCGGCGTGGCGATGGGACTCATCACCGATGATAGTGGCCGCTACCAAATCTTAACCGATATTCAAGGCGCGGAAGACCATCTCGGTGATATGGACTTCAAGGTTGCCGGCACGGCAACCGGGATTACCGCTTTGCAGATGGACATCAAGATCAGCGGCTTGAGCACACAGATGATGAAAGAAGCGCTCGATCAGGCACGCACCGGACGTTTGTTCATTATGGATAAAATGTTGGAAGTGTTGCCTGAGTCACGCTCCGAGCTTAAGGATTTTGCGCCGCGCATTATTACCGTGAAGATCCCGGTGGATAAGATCGGCGCGTTGATCGGTCCCGGTGGAAAGAATATCCGCTCGCTCCAGGAAGAGACGGGCACAAAGATTGACATCGAAGAAGACGGCACTGTCTATATTGCTTCGACGGATGGTGTAGGTGCCAAAATCGCTCAGGAGCGCGTGGAAGCTCTCGGCGATAGTGCGGTGGTGGGCAATATTTACACCGGCAAGGTCGTGCGCATTGCAGACTTTGGCGCGTTCGTGGAAATCCTGCCCGGCGTGGATGGACTGGTGCACATTTCACAGCTCGATAGCGAGCGTGTGAACAAGGTGGAAGATATCGTCAATATGGGCGATGAGATCACCGTTATGGTGACCGACATCGATCCGCAGGGCAAGATCCGGCTTTCCCGTCAGGCGGTCCTCGAAGGCTGGACGGCCGAAGAGGCGCGCGAAAAAGATCAGCGCAAGCCTGGGGGCGGTGGTCGTCCCGGCGGGGGCGGAAATCGCGGAGGAGATCGAGGCGGACGGGGTGGCGGTGGTGACCGTCGCGGCGGCGGGGACCGCGATCGAAATCGAAGATCCTAAACTCACACTTCCGAAGTCGTAGAGACTTCGGAAGTTTTTTAAGACGCAGCCGGGTTTTACATTTTCTTTCACAATATTGACTTCCATTCTCAGCGTTCCTATATCTGAGTGCCAAGAGAACGTTGGAGTGGTAAGAACAATTAGCTCGATAACCGCTTCGGTGCAGACTTGTTTATAATGGCCTGCAGTCAACAGTTTCACAACGAAAATCTACGGAGAAACCATGGATTCCGATCTAAATTCAGATATTGAATACTACACTTCTGACCTTCTGAAGGGTCTACCCTTCTCCGCCGCAGTTCGCGTGGGAAGGATGTTATATCTTTCCGGGCAGATCGGCATCGATGACACGGGTAAATTAGTTCCCGGCGGGATCAGCGCCGAAACACACCAAGCCATGGAAAATATCAAGACCACCTTGGAGCAATTTGGTTCTTCGATCGATCATGTTGTTAAAGCAACCGTTATGCTCGCCGATATGAACGAGTGGTCTGAAATGAACAAGGTTTATATCACTTACTTCCATCAGCATGTACCGGCGCGCAGTGCGCTGGGGGCAAATGGACTGGCAATGGGCGCACGGGCTGTCTCTTATACACATCTGACGCTGCCGACGATCAATGGAGT
>JBKPQD010000364.1:0-3582 GCA_046733915.1 Chloroflexota bacterium | reverse complement strand
GTAAGGTCGCTGCCATCGGAGTTCATCAGGTACAGGTCGTTCCCCGAAAGGAGAGCGATCTTATCCGTGCTTCCCAGGGGCGGAACAACGGTCGGCGTCACCGCAGGGACGGTCGCCGTCGGGGTGGGCGCGAGTGTCGGAAGAGGAGTCGTCGTGACGATGACCGTATTCGAGATCCGAATAATGGTCGGTTGTGACGTGGCAGCGGGCGCAAACAGTGGAATCGGAATCTGGTTGCGGAAGGCAAAGAGTCCCGCCACAGCGAGGAGCATCACGGTTCCCACGGCGAGCAGGCCCAAGCGTCGCGACGGACGGGAGGCATCCTGCATCTTGAGCAGGGTAGCAGAAGTGGGTAGCGTCCGCTCTTCGCCATAGGCAAGCTTCGTCAGATCCCGGGCAAAATCCACCGCGCTTTCATAACGGTCGTCGCGGTTCTTTGCCATCGCTTTTTTAATGATCGCATCCACTTCAGGCGGGAGATCCGGGTTGTCTTCGAGAATCTCCGGTACAGGATCGTTGACATGCTTCACCAGGACGCCAAATGGATCGGTGGCTTCATAGGGTTGTTTGCCGGTCAGCATCTCATAGGCGATAACGCCCAGGCCATAAATATCGGCACGGTGGTCAACAGGCAGGCTTTGTGCCTGCTCGGGACTGATATATTCCGGTGTGCCGATAAAGCCGTTGCCGCTGTTGGTGCGAAACGTATCGGCAACCAGCTTTGCCAGGCTGAAGTCGGTGATAAAGGGATTATTATGGTTGTCGAAGAGAATATTATCCGGGGTGAGATCGCGATGGACAATGCCTTTGCGATGAGCGTATTCCAGGCCGAGGGCGATCCGCTCGATGATATCGGCCGTCTCCTGCAGCGAGATGTTTCCGCTCTGGATCCAGCGCCGCAGTGACCCGCCGGACATGTAGCGCATCACATAATAAGGCTGACCGTTCTCCTCCCCCACATCGTAGACCGGCACAATAGCGGGATGTTCGAGCAGGGCGATCATTTTAAGCTCACGCCGGAAGCGCGCCAAAATCTTCAGGTTACGCATCATCTCCAGGGGGAGGACTTTGATCGCCACCTCGCGGTTGAAACTCGGATCGAACGCCCGGTAGACCGTCCCGATTTCTCCGTGCCCCAGCTCTTCCTTGATTTTGTAACGCCCGATCTTATCTGGATGCATGGGTTAAGTATATCAAAACAAGGACTTTTCTTAGAATTACTTGTTGAGTGACCCAACAGGGTTCGTTGTACCCTATATAAACAGGACAGTCCCGTCTTGCGACGGGACTGGTTGCTCGTTCAAAGCTGTCCGCGGATTGCCAATGCTATGGATTCTGGATTTCGGCGGCACGCAGGGTATTCTTCATCAGCATGGCAATCGTCATCGGGCCGACACCGCCGGGCACCGGAGTAATGAAACCTGCTACTTCCTTTGCTTCACTGAAGCAGACGTCGCCAACCAACCGCTGTCCGCTTTTCTTGGTGGCATCGGGAATGGCGTTGATACCCACGTCGATGACCGCTGCGCCGGGCTTGATCCAGTCGCCGCGCACCATTTCCGTGCGGCCAATGGCAGCGATGATGATGTCTGCCTGTCGAACCGTACCGGGCAGATCCTTCGTGCGTGAATGGCAAACCGTCACTGTGGCATTCTTGCCGATCAGCAATAAAGCGGCCGGCATACCGACAATATTCGAGCGTCCCAGGACCACGGCGTTCGCACCTTCGATCTTCACACCGGATTTCTCGAGCAGATAAATACAGCCATACGGCGTGCACGGGACGAACAGCGGGTCGCGCCCCTTCTGGGCGAGCCGGCCGATATTGAGCGGCGAGAAACCATCGACGTCCTTTTCGATATTGATCAGAGAGAGCACGCGCTCTTCATTGATGTGAGAAGGCATCGGCAGCTGTACCAGGATGCCGCTCACGGTCGGGTCGGCATTCAAACGCTTGACCAATTCCTCCACCTGCTCCTGAGTCGCATCGGCGGGCATGTGCTCGCTGATCGAGCCCATCCCCAGTTCCTGGCAAGCTTTCCCTTTCGAAGCAACATAGGCCGCCGAATCCGGTCGATCGCCAACCAATACCGTCGCCAGGGTTGGTTTCATTTTGCCAGCTGCCACGCGCTCTGCCACAGCAGCCGCGACTTCATCACGTACCTGTTGCGCAATTAATTTTCCGTCAATGATTTGGGCGGTCATAGAATCTCCTTGTACATAGAAACTCTGTCCATTTTACAACCCTGCCTTAGTTTCAAAAAGTGACAGTTATCCCGTATTCAGAATTACGCCTTGCAAGGAATCCATCTCGGTGCGCTCGATTAACACCGTATCGAGCTCATTCCAACGCGGTGCAGAAGCAAAGGCGTTGACCCGCAGATAATTTTCGGTCAATCCCTCCATTCTCCAGCCCCACTCGCCCATCTCAGAGGTTGATTCCCACAACTCGGACCTCTTCTGCCCCACGAACTGTTTTCGGTAAGATGCTGCCGACTCGTCCAGCACCGCACGCAGCGCATGATTACGCTCTTTGCGGATCTCGGGACGTACCTGGCCTTTCATCCTTGCCGCCCCCGTACCGGGACGCGGCGAATACGTGAATACATGCCCGCCGGCAAAATTTATCTCTTGGACAAACGCCATGGACTCGGCGAATTCTTGCTCGGTCTCGCCGGGGAAGCCTGCGATGATATCGGTCGTGATGGCGACGTCGGGCATCACGGCCCGTGCAGCAGATACCAACCGGCGAAACGACTCGGGCGTGGTCTTACGCGCCATCCGCCGCAGCGTGGACTCACAGCCACTTTGTAGAGGCAGGTGCAGATGCGGCATGAGACGGTGATTCTCCCACAACGAGAAGAAGTCGGTCTCCAAATCCCAGGGCTCGAGCGAGGAGAGCCGCAGCCGCAGCGTATCAGTCTCATCCAGAATTGCTAGGATCAAATCTCTTAGATGGGAACCAAAATCGTATCCCCACGAGCCAAGATGGACGCCGGTGAGAACGATCTCTTTGGCTCCTCCAGCGAGTGCAGATCGAACGTCGAGCATCACCTCCGCAATCGGACGGCTGCGTCCCGCGCCGCGTGCAACGGTGGTAATACAGAACGTGCAGTGATTGTCACAACCATCCTGCACTTTGATGAAGGCGCGCGTCCGGCGATGCAGCCCCGGCAGCGGCTGGCGTTGGATGGGTTCCAGGTCGAATACGGAAGTCGGAAGGTGGAGAGTTTGCGCAACCAGCTGATCCTTCTGCGCGTTGGGGACAACATGCAGAACATGGGGAAGAGCGGCAGCTTCCTTCGGCTGGAGCGTCGTCCAGCAACCTGTGGCAACGATTTCCTCCACGCCGAGCCGGGCGATCTGGCGAATCTTGCTGCGCGAGACCGAGGCAGCATCGTTGGTCACCGCGCAGGTATTGACAACCGCCATATCGGCGTGTTCAGGCGCGGCGACGATCTCATGCCCCGCCATGCGGAATTGCCGCGCCATCGATTCGATTTCAGACTGATTGAGGCGACAGCCTATGGTATCGAGATAAATCTTCATATCGTCTATGTCGGAACAGGGTCCGCCGTTCCC
>JBKPQD010000363.1:0-4019 GCA_046733915.1 Chloroflexota bacterium | reverse complement strand
GCGAACAAAGGTCTGAATCAGATCATTGATGTGGTTGACCGCAGGGACCTTATCGGCCAGCATTTCGACAATAACCAGCACGCAGAGCAAAAGGATGATCCACGGACTAGCTAACGTATCCCATGGCGCGTTGAGTTTCATTAGGTTGGTGTAATGTCCCAATAAACCAACAATCAATAGAGGAATATAAGCGTTGAGCCCTGCACTGGCAGAGAGCCCAAATGCGGTAAATATGCCGGTCAGTAATTCCATAGATTCTCCAATCTCTTCACTTTAAACGAAGCGTCTCCCATCGCCAAGGACGGCGGAAGGAGCCCTACTAACCTAATGGGAAACCACCCCAGGTGCCGGTTAGCTTGAAGCGCAGCAGGTCAATGGCGGTGATCATCAGGAATGCCAGGGTGATCCCCGCCAGGAAGGGCATCCATAGTTCCCTTAACGAAGTAAATGCATTTTCCTGACGCATCACCAGCAACCATAGGAGCGTAAAGACAATAATCAAGAGTGCCAGCACACCGAAAACGCTGAGAAAAGCGACCGGGTACAGGACGATGGGACTTTCGGGGAGAATGGCCAGGTCAGTCACAACGACGATACTCACCAGGAGGCCGAGTTTTTTCCAGTCAAGGGCGCGCTCCCGAAGCGGATTCGCCCAGACGCTTTGGTTGAAGGCGGGGTACAAAATCGATGCCAGTGCAATGCCCATTCCGCTGCCCGTGAAGAGACGCAATGTATTATTGGGGATATAGAGGTTGGGGATCTTGTCGAAGGTTCCTGGCGCCGTGGTCTTCAATAGATACAGGTACGAATTAGAGCCATCGATTCCAAAAGCGAGGAAAAATAAAACGAGAGGGGCCCCAATCTTCCAATCGGGCATTCCGCTTTTCTTCGGGCTGACGACCGCCAAGTAGAGCAAGGCGATCGCGGCACTAAAGAACTCACCCGTGCAGCGCGCGCAAAGAGGCAACTGACGGTCGCCAATATGGAAGGATCGCTCGCTAATACGGTGACAAATCGCATACCCCACGGCATCCGCCTTGCCTAATAATCCAGGTGGCGTAATGCTAAACCAAATGGCAAACGCAACAACAGCTGCGATGGGAATGAACCAGCGAGTGACCGTAGCGGCACGAGTCGGATGAGTTATCTGTTCCATTGCGCTCATTATATGGGCTTCTACGATGATGCGCAAGAAAGGTTCCTTAATGGAGTATGATTAATTTCCAAAGGAGGATTTACGATGAGGCGAATTGGGATTCTGACAGGCGGGGGCGATGCTCCCGGGTTAAATGCAGTCATTCGCGCCGCGGTCAAGACCGCAGTCTACGAGTATGGGTGCGAAGTGCTGGGCATCCGTAACGGATATGACGGCTTTGTCGACGAGAATGGAATTCTCCCCCTTGGCGTCGAAGATGTGCGCGGTATTTTGCCACGCGGTGGCACGATTCTAGGCGCCGCCAATCGCGGCAATCCTTATGCTCGCAAAGCGGTGCGGGATGGAAAAGACGTCATTCTGGATGTTTCCGACGAAATCATTCGAGGGATGGAGCGCCTGAAAATGGATGCGCTGGTGGTCCTAGGTGGCGACGGAACTCTGCGCATCGCCCATGAACTCTACCAAAAAGGCGCGCCGGTGATCGGCGTCCCAAAGACGATCGATAATGACATTGGCGGAACGGAAGTCACCTTTGGCTTCGATACCGCGGTGAATACTGCCACCGATGCGATTGACAAGTTGCACAGTACTGCCGAAGCACATCACCGTGTGATGGTCTTGGAACTGATGGGCCGCGATGCCGGTTTCATCACACTGCATGCCGGAGTCGCGGGAGGAACCGATGTCATCCTAATCCCTGAAATTCCATTTCGCTTCGAGGCAGTCGTTGCCAAAGTACGCAAACGGGTGGAACGTGGTTCCTACTTCAGTATTATCGCCGTGTCCGAAGGGGCAAAACCGCTCAATGGCGAACAAGTCTTTTCGCGCCCTGGTGATGAGATCTATGTGCCGCGCTTGGGCGGCATCGGTCACAGGGTGGGGGAGTACATCGAAGATCAGGGGTTCGAGACGCGTGTCACGGTGTTGGGGCATGTTCAGCGGGGCGGCACACCAACCCCGTTTGACCGCTGGCTGGCGACGCGTTATGGTGCGGCAGCAATCCGTCTGGCAGTTCAGGGGAAATTTGATCGCATGGTCGCTTTACACCACAGCAGGATTACTGACGTCTCGCTAGAAGAAGCGATCGCAATTCCCAAACGCGTCGATATTAACGACGATGCGGTGATCACCGCTCGCGGAATCGGGATTTCGTTCGGAGACAACTCGTAGGGATGGGCAGCTGTCCGTTCCTACGAGTCGATCCTTTAAACCACAATGCCGCCCTTTCGGACGGCATTGGTGGGGCGCTGTGGCTTCCCAAGCGGTAGGCGGACTTACTGCCTACTGGAGGAGGGATGCCACAGCGCTGGGTTTGTTACTACTATCCATTTGAGACATCACCTCCTCCTTTCTATAGGATGGCTATTTATTTGGCTTGCCCCCGAACAATACAGGAAGTATGTCATATTTCATTTCGGATGTCAATGGGGGGTTTTTGATTCTTATACTATTGTAACCTGCCCGATTTTAGCGAAAATATGATACTTTTTGAGAGCCTCCGGCAGTCCAAACGGGTTATTGTAGGGAAAATTCGCATGGAGGTCCACATGAAAGCCAACCTGAACCGTTTTTGGACAATTGTTATTCTGCTCGGCTGGGCGTTCGATTTTCTATTTTGGAAGAAGCCGCTCGGCATTAATTTTGCTATCTACGTAATGCTCGTGCTTGCTACCGGTATTTTGCTCCTTCGGATGGATGGGCTCCGCCTTGCGCCAGGTGCGAGCCTGCTCCTGCTTCCGATTGGATTTCTCGCCACGATGACCTTTATCCGTTTGGAGCCAATGACGGTTTTCCTTTCCGTGGTTGGCGTTCTTTTCTTCATGGGCGTCTTCGCTCTCACTTATCTGCGCGGAGATTGGACACGGTATGCGCTGCTGGAGTATGTTTTTGGTTTCCTCCGCTTGGCTGGCAGCATGATTGTCCGACCCCTTGGTTTCATGGCGGAGAACCGCCGGGAACCATCCTCCCTGACCGAGAAGCGCACCGCTCACATTTGGCCGGTGATCCGTGGTGTTGTGATCGCTTTACCGGTCATCGCCATTTTCGCCTCTTTGCTTTCCTCGGCTGACCCGATCTTTGCCAAACGTTTCGAAGAGGTTATCAAGTTATTCAAAATTGAGAACCTGCCGGAATATATTTTCCGACTTGTGTACATTTTGATATTCGCGTATGCCCTTGCCGGGGCATTTTTGCACGCCGCGCAAAAATCTGATGAAGCGGTGCAGACGAAAACATGGGTATCTCCATTTCTGGGCTTCACCGAATCCACCATTGTGTTGGGAAGCGTCGTCCTGCTGTTCATGGCCTTTGTCGTGATCCAGTTTCAGTATTTCTTTGGTGGACAGGCGAACATAAATGTGGAGGGTTATACATTCTCAGAATATGCCCGTAAGGGATTCGGTGAACTTGTGGCGGTTGCATTTTTTAGCCTGCTTCTGCTGCTTGGCTTGGGCGCCATCACGCGCCGCGAGAGCCAGTCACAGCGAAGAATTTTCTCCAGTTTGGGTGTCGCTTTGGTTGGATTGGTGATCGTCATATTGCTCTCAGCCTATCAACGACTGGCTCTGTACGAAGCTGCATACGGGTTCTCCCGCCTGCGCACATACACTCATGTTTTCATGATCTGGCTCGGGCTCCTGCTGATCGCGGTTGTCGTCCTCGAGATGAATCGCCGCGAACGCGCTGCCGGTCTCGCCATGATCCTTGTTGCCTTGGGTTTCGTGATCTCTGTCGATCTCTTGAATGTGGATGCTTTCATTGTGAAGCAAAACATCCAGCGGGAGCTTCGCGGCAGCAATGACAAAGCCTTTGCGCAGGGCCGCGCCGATTTGGATGCTCAATACTTTTTGGACCTATCCGACGA
>JBKPQD010000362.1:0-5444 GCA_046733915.1 Chloroflexota bacterium | reverse complement strand
TTGATGAATACCGCGTTGCCTCGCGTGCGAGACTTCCGCGGCGTCTCAGGCAATGCCTTTGACGGCCGTGGTAATTACACGCTGGGCTTGCGCGATCAGTTGATCTTTCCGGAGATCGAGTACGACAAAATTGACAAACTGCGCGGCATGGAAGTCACGATCGTGACGACTGCCAAAAACGATGATCAGGCACGCACTATGTTGCAGCTGCTCGGTATGCCGTTCAGTAAGAAGGAAGCGTAAATTATGGCAAAGAAGGCTATGCAGTATCGTGAAGCCCGCCGCGAACACGCCAGTCAGGTACGCAATCGCTGTACCGTCTGCGGTCGCCCGCGAGGCTATATCCGCCGTTTTGGCTTGTGCCGCATTTGTTTTCGTGAACTGGCGCTCCAGGGCAAGATCCCTGGTGTGGTCAAATCTTCCTGGTAAGCGGGTGGAGGTAATCGCATGACTGTAATTGATCCGATCGCCGATATGCTGACCCGCATCCGCAATGCTGTGCTGGCTGGTCACGCGATGGTCGCAATGCCGAGTTCCAAGCTCAAAATCGAGATTGCCAAGATCTTGAAAGATGAAGGCTTTCTCGAAGGATTCGAAGTTGCAGACACTGAGAATGCAGTACAGAAAGTACTGCGCTTAAAAATTAAGTATGTAGGCGAGCGTCGCGAACGCCGCCCGGTGATCTCCGGGATCGAGCGCGTCAGCAAGCCTGGACGACGTATTTACACCAAGAAGCAGGATATCCCCTGGGTGCTTTCGGGTATTGGCGTTGCCATTATCTCCACTCCCAAGGGTGTGATGACCGGTGCTCGCGCCCGCCAGTTGGGTGTGGGCGGCGAGATCCTCTGCAAAGTTTGGTAGAAGGCAGGTATTTAATGTCTCGCATTGGACGTTTACCAGTGGCTGTGCCGAACGGTGTACAAGTAAATGTACAAGGTTCGGAAGTCCACGTCAAAGGGCCGAAAGGCGAACTGAAGCGGACGTTTTCCCCGATGATCGAAATCGGCATGGAGGACGGGCATGTTGTTGTCAAGCGCAAGACTGATAACGCTGCAGAACGCGCCTTACACGGCACCACCCGCGCGGTCATCGCGAACATGATTCACGGGGTCAGTTCCGGTTTTGACGTCTTGTTACAAGTAGAAGGCGTGGGCTACCGCGCGGAACTCAAAGGCAAAGATCTGGCATTGTTTGTCGGTTATTCCCATCCTGTGACCATGGAACCGCCGGCCGGGATCTCCTTCGAAGTAGATCAGAAGACCCGCCAAATCAAGGTGCTCGGCTACGATCGCGAAGTTGTGGGGCAAACGGCTGCGGAAATCCGACGTGTGCGCCCACCTGAGCCTTATCATGGTAAGGGTATTCGCTATGTTGGTGAGAAGATCCGTCGCAAAGCTGGTAAGGCTGGGAAAGGAGCCAAGTAAGCCATGGCACAATCTCGTTCGATTGCTCGCGGACGCCGGCACACGCGCGTACGCAAAAATTTACAGGGAACTACCGATCGTCCGCGCTTGAACGTGTTCCGGAGTCTCTCTGGTATCTACGTTCAGGTGATTGACGATCAGTCTGGAAAGACTCTTGTCTCCGCATCCACAGTCGATCGCGACCTGCGGGAGAAACTCAAGGGTATGAAGAAAGCTGACCAGGCAAAGATTATCGGTCAGACGGTGGCGGAACGCGCCAAGAGCAAGGGAATCCAAGCGGTCGTCTTTGACCGTGGCGGCTACCGCTACATTGGCCGTATTAAAGCGTTGGCGGATGGCGCGCGTGAAGGTGGCCTGCAGTTCTAGGCTGATTGGAGAAGGAAATGGCAGAACACGATAATACTGAACAGCAGAATTTTGAAGGGCAGGACCAATTCGAAGAGCGCGTCATTGAAATTGCGCGCGTTGCCAAGGTTGTGAAGGGTGGCCGGCGCTTCCAGTTCCGCGTGACCGTTGTCGTCGGCGACAAGCGTGGAACGATCTCCATGGGTGTTGGTAAAGCTAACGCTGTGCCTGATGCCATGCGCAAGGCCTCCGAGCGCGCTCGCAAGAAAATGCGGGTTGTGAACCTCGCCGGTACGACGATTCCTCACGAAGTGCTTGGAAAAGTTGCCGGTGCCAAAGTCATGCTCAAACCAGCTTCCCCCGGAACTGGCGTGATCGCAGCTGGTGGTGTGCGAGCCGTCTTGGAAGTGGCGGGTGTCCGCGATATCTTAACCAAGTCCCAGGGCAGCGCCAATGTTCTGAACGTGGTGCAGGCAACCTTCGATGCGCTCGAGCAGTTGAAGTCACCTCAGGAGGAAGCATCTCGCCGTGGCAAGAGTGTGAGCGAGCTTGTGCCGTTCTGGGAGCGGAGGAAGCAAAATGCCTAAGAACGAAAATAACGAGAAGACCGTGTTTGTAACACTGGTCCGGAGCCCGATCGGGTACACCAAGGATCAGAAGCAAACTGTGCTTGCACTTGGCCTTCGTCGCATGCACCAAACGATCGAACACAAGGATACACCTGCAGTGCGGGGAATGATCCGCAAGATCATCCACCTGGTGCAGGTCGAAGAGTAGGAACGAACGATGAAATTACACGATCTTGTGCCCAATCCGGGCTCCAAAAAGAATCGAAAACGCGTCGGACGCGGTATTTCTGCCGGACAAGGTAAAACTGCCGGTCGCGGTACCAAGGGCCAAGGTTCGCGTTCTGGTGAAGGTGGAAACCTCTATCGCCAGGGTGGTAACCTGCCTTTCTATCGCCGCCTGCCGTTCATGCGTGGTCAAGGCTTCACCCCGCGCAATCAGGTAGACTACAACGAAGTGAATTTGGATCAATTAACTGAATCCTTCCAGGCCGACTCGGATGTCACTCCCGAAACGTTGCAGAGTGCCCATTTGCTCCGCGATCCGCGCAACCCTGTTGTGATCTTGGGACGCGGCGAAGTGAAGGTTGCTCTTAAGGTGCGCGCCCATCGAGTCAGCGCCGGTGCCAAAGCCAAGATCGAGCAGGCTGGTGGCAGCGTTGAGTTGATTGGCTAATCTTCAAGGATAAGGAATTTTCCAAGATGCCTGAAAAGAAACAATCCGCGTGGCGCTTTTTGTGGCGTTCACAAGATATCCGGAGAAAGCTGCTCATTACACTGGGTCTCTTGATGATTTTCCGCATTGCAGCGAATGTTCCCGCCCCCGGTGTAAATCGAGAAGCCCTCGCCTCTTTCTTTGCATCCGAGGCCGGTTCCGGAGGCTTTTTAGGCTTCCTAAATCTGCTTTCCGGTGGAACGATTCGTAATTTCTCTCTGTTGGCAATGGGTGTGTATCCGTACATTACCGCCCAGATTATTCTTCAATTGCTGATTCCGATCATCCCTGCTTTGCAGCGGAAGATGAATGAAGATCAGCGCGAAGGTCGCAAATGGATGGAGAAGTGGACCTATTATCTCGCCGTTCCGATGGCGATGCTTTCAGCAGTCGGCCAGATCAACATCTTTAATTCTCTGGCGCAGACACAAATCATCCGGTTTGGCTGGACTCCTGACCTGTGGCTCTCTTCTGTCACAACATTGTTGGTGATGACAGCCGGAACGATGTTCGCCATCTGGTTGGGTGAATTAATCTCGGAATATGGTATCCGCGGCCAAGGGCTTTCTTTAGTGATTTTCGCCGGTATTGTGTCTCAGATTCCACACAACATTTTCACACTCTGGCTCGATCAACAGAATCGGTGGATTTTGTTGTTCGCTATGATCGTTGTCATTGTTTCGACGGTGTTGGCGATTGTATATGTGCAGCAGGGACGTCGCAATGTTCCGATCATGTATCCACACAAGAGCCAGATCTTTTATGCCATGAAGCGTGGGAAAGCGGCGCGAATGCCTCAGCCCTTCCTGCCGCTGATGGTAAATCTGGCGGGAATGATCCCTTTGATTTTCGCCAGCGCGATTTTGCAATTCCCGGCGATTGTTGCCAGCTATTTCACGCGCTCGTCAACTGCCTGGGTCAGCAGCTTCGCAACCAGTGTTCAAAATTTCTTCAACGCAACAGGAACGAATTCCTGGGGATACTGGGTTTTGTATTTTATTATGGTCGTGGCGTTCACGTACTTTTACACGACGGTTATTTTTGAGCAACAGAACTACGGTGATAACCTAAAACGATCCGGTGCTCAGATCCCTGGTGTTCACAGTGGTGCGGCAACTCAGAAGTATCTGAGTCGCATTCAGAGTCGCATTACTTTGCCTGGGGCTTTGTTACTCGGAGCCGTGGCGATCATGCCCTTCCTGCTGCGCTTAGTTTTGCCAGCCGCTTCAACAGGTGCAACCTTGTTCCTAACCACATCTTCTGGCTTATTAATTGTAGTTGGCGTTGTGCGCGATACCTTTATGAACATTGAGGCTGAACTAAAACTTCACGGATATCAAGAAAAGTTACTGATCAGCTAAGCAAGGAGCGACATGGCCACCTACATTGTCTTACTTGGACCGCCAGGAGTTGGTAAAGGAACGCAAGCTAAGATTTTATCCGAACGAAGCGGACTGGTGCACATCTCCTCCGGCGATATATTCCGTGAGAACCTTAAAAAGGAAACTGATTTGGGAAGGCTTGCTCAGACGTATATGAGCAAAGGCGAGCTGGTCCCGGATGATGTAACCATCGCGATGATTAAAGAGCGGCTTAGCCGAACGGATTGCAAAAATGGCGCCATCCTGGATGGATTTCCTCGAACACCGGCGCAGGCAGAAGCATTGGAGAATATGCTGCATGAAATGAATGGGCGCGTGGATGTAGTGCCTTTCATCACCGCCGAGGACGCGGTACTCGTCGACCGATTAAGCTCGCGTTGGACCTGCCGTGCTAATGGTCACATCTTCAATGCAAAGTTCAACCCGGAGAAGGAACGCGGCCGGTGTGATTTCGACGGATCTGAGTTGTATCAGCGCGATGATGACAGGGCTGATACGGTGAAACGAAGAATCAATGTTTACCTGGAGCAGACCTCACCGTTGATCTCTTATTATCGTGAGCACGGCAAGCTGGTCGAAATCGATGGAATGCAACCGATTGAGCAGGTCAATGAAGATTTGCTTAAGGCGTTGAAAAAGTAATTATCTATGAGTTGGGCACGCCAGATCCATATCAAGAGTCCGGCAGAATTACAGATTATGCGTGAAGCCGGTCGAATCAATGCCAGTGTGCTGGCCGCAGTAAAAGAACGTTTAAAACCCGGTGTTTCCACTGCCGACCTCAACGCGGCTGCTGAGGAAGTGTTGCGGAAACACGGATGTGTATCCCCCTTCAAGGGATATGGCCACCCGCCATTTCCCTCTTCGATCACGGTGAGCATTAATCAAGAACTTGTCCACGGCATTCCGAGTAAGAAACGTAGGCTTAAAGCCGGAGACATCGTCTCGATTGATTGCGGAACGGTCTTCGAAGGGATGGTGGCAGATTCAGCGCTCACGGCTGGGGTGGATG
>JBKPQD010000361.1:0-5577 GCA_046733915.1 Chloroflexota bacterium | reverse complement strand
AGCCGGTAACCAGCCAGAAGGCGCCGAACAACAGCAGCGGGATTAAATCGGGTGCCAACTCACGAATCCCCGCGTTGGAAAATGCCGCGGCGCGCATGCCATGGATCAGGTAGGACTGCGGGAGCCATTTCGCAATGGACTGCATCCAACCCGGCAGCAGGCTAATGGGAAACGTAATGCCGCAAAAGATCATCACCAGTCCACGGATCAGGAAGACGAACGCATTCGCTTCTTTGACGGTGATCACTAGGCTGGCGAAGGCGAAGCCCAGCCCATAGATAGAAGGAATCGCAGCCAGGACCATCAGCAAAATCATCCAGACACTGCCATGCAGGCGCACGTTGAACATCAGCCCAAATTCCAACGCGGTGATGGTGAAGAACATCATCATCGAAACAAGCTGCGGACCCGAGTGCCCGAGTAAATACGAAAATCTCCAGGTGGGGGAGAGCCAATTCGATTCGAGCGTGCCGCGCATCTGTTCGTTGCGAAGGGCAAAGCCAACATCCCACAGTACAACGTTTTGCCACATCCAGACGGTCGAACCGATCACGATATAGCCAATGAAGTCGGTGGCGCCCGTTATTTTCATAAAGACGGCAAGTCCGCTGCCATCGGGGCCGGCAAGGGCGCGGGCGGTGAAGATATACATCATCGGGAAGATGAGAGGCCAGATCAACAATGCAATGACCCAGCTTGGATAACGGGTAAAGATCATCCATTCGCGGCGGATCACAGCCATTAAGGCGCGCAACTCTGAGCCAAGTCCGGCCTGACCAAGTGCACGCGGGTGGGGAGCAAGAGTAGCTTCCATCGTGAAACCTAGTCCCTCAATGCCTTGCCGGTGAGATGAATGAACACATCCTCCAGGGACGGTTTGACCACATTCATATTCACCAGGCGAGTGCCGTTGCCGCTGATACTTTCCACGATACGGGGCAGGGCCGCGCGACTGTTTTGGGCCTGCAGGTTCACTTCCCACAGATCGGCTTCGCCCTGCTGGCGGGTGGTCAGGTTTTCGATACCATGAATGCTCTTCAGCTTTTCTGCCAAGTCGTCGTGCCAGCCGGTGAGCTCGAGGCGGATGATTTCCTTTTGGTCGATGCGCCGCTTGAGCCCTTCGGGTGTATCCAGAGCAATGACTTTGCCGGTGTCAATGATGCCGATTCGGTCAGAGAGCTGGTCTGCTTCTTCCATGTAGTGGGTGGTCAGCAGGATGGTATGTCCTTCCTGCTTGAGTTCGGCGATCAGCTCGCGCACCCGGCGCGCGGCTTGCGGGTCCAGCCCGAGCGTTGGTTCATCGAGCAGGAGGATCGGCGGCCGGGCGAGCAGCGCCTTAGAGATGGCGATGCGCTGGCGCATGCCGGTCGAATATTTTTCGACGAGCTCGTTGGCGCGCTCTTTGAGCTCCATACGCTCGATCAACTCGTCGACGCGGGTCTTGGCGATTGCCTGTGGAATGTGATACAGCGCGGCAAAATACTCCAGGTTCTCGCGGCCGGTCAGCTTCCAATAAATGCTGCGCTCGCCCGCCAGGACGGTCCCCAGGCTGCGCCGGACATCGTTGGCCTGCTTGACGATGTCAAAACCGTTGACTTTGGCCGTGCCGCTGGTCGGTTCGAGCAGCGTACAAAGCATGCGGATGGTCGTCGATTTGCCGGCGCCGTTCGGTCCGAGCAGACCGAAGATCTCGCCGCGCTCGATCTGCAGATCCACGCCGTTGACTGCGGTGAACATGGTCTTCGGTTCCCGCTTGCGGAAAAGCGAAAAACCCCTCTTGGTGGAGGGGGAGGCATCGGCAGCTTTGTCACCCGTTCCCGGCCGGGCAGGGAATTTCTTGATGAGTTGTCTGGCATCGATTGCAAAATCAGGCATAGCGGAGCTCCTCTTTAAAGGAAGTTTCAATAAAACGAAACTTAAAGTGAATTATTATTCATATAATACAACTAGATTTTAAAAAAGTCAATAGTATTTTTATGAAAATTCATATTGGATTCGAGAATCGTAATAAAAATCCCGCCTGGAAGCGGGATTTGGTAGATTTCTATGAATTTGTCTCAACAACCGGGATAGGCACCTTACGTTGGCTTAGGAAGGCAAATAAAACAAATCCCATTCCAACAATATCCACCAATAAAACAGTGGTCATGAGTTGCGGACCGGTGTAAGTAAAAATTTGGCCCAACAACCAGGGCACCAGCATGCTGCCCGCCCCCGAGCCAACCAGGAACCAGCCGGTGATGGAACCGGAGATCTGCATCCGCTCGCCAGCCAGCATCATGATGCTGGGGAAAATAGATGCCATGGATAATCCCAACCCAAATGTGCCCAGCCACAATGCCAGGCTGGATTCTTTCCAAAGCATAATAATGACCGTACTGATTACGCAGCCAACCAGGTCCATTACAATGATCAGGTGCGCTTTCATTCGTGTTGAAATCCAGACGCCAAGCAACCTGCCGAACGTAAACGAGCCCCAAAACACGGAGGTTAGATAGGCTGCCGTCACCTCCGTCCCAAGGTTGAGAGTGATCGCGTACGTGTATACCCAATTGCCAAATCCAAGTTCCAAACCCACATACAACAAAAAGAGGATGACGATCAATGTAACCGGAATGACTGGAAAGGCGGTATTTGCTTGATTATCTTGCTGTGTGCTGTGATGCGGCTCGGGTAGCAGCCACATCCAGATCATCATCGGCACACAGGCAATTGCGAAGAAATAATACATCCAGTGGATATCGTTCGTGCGCAAGAGCACCTGCGCCAACAGCAATGGCGCGATTAACGAACCGACACCGAAGAAGAAGTGCAGCCCGTTCATGAATGGTCCTGCCTTATCGCCATGTGTCCAAAGGAGCAATGTGTTGCAGCCCACATCGAGGATGCCGGCGACCAAGCCACTCAGGAACATCGAAAACAACAACATGCTGAGCGTCGAGGCGAGAGGAATCATGATAGAAGCAATGGCAATAAAAAGCAAAGTGATTGCCATCAGTTTGTGACCAGGAAACCGGTCATAAGCGCGCCCGCCAAAATAGGAACCGATCAAGTAGCCAAGTGCGCTGAAGACGAAGATCAAGCTAATCTGGTTTAATTTGCTGGCGGTGTGCTCGGCAAGCTTGAGCAGGCTGGGGCCGCTGGCCGCGGTGGTCATCCCTAAAACAATGAAAGCGAGATAGTAAGCAATGGTAGCGACGATGGGGTGCGAACGCGTGGCATTTATGGAGGAAGGGTTCATGAAGAAAAACTTTCGTAATGAAATTTTTGGATGTCGTTCAAACGGTCACGGTTTCTTTTTTCGGAGTGACCGGCACAAATCGTTCCTGCCGGCCTAATTTTAAGTGCAAGGTAAAATAGCCGAGGGCGGAGCACAAGCAAAGGAAGCCGCCAATATACCACAGCAAATGAGGGTCGAGATGATCGAGAATATAGCCTGCTGCGCCCGGTCCAATCGCGTTCGGTACCGAAGTAATGAATCCGGCGATTGCCATATAGCGCCCGCGCATTTCCTTGGGCGCAAAGCCGGCCGCAACGACCTGGCTGGTGGGAAAGTAAAACATCTCGCCAACGCAAACAATCATCGCCGCGATCACGAACATGATAAAGCCGCTCACGATTCCGTACAGGAATACTCCCACGGCGAAGATCCCTGCACCGACCATCATCATCAGGAACGGCGGACGGTGACGGATTCGACGGCTGATCCAGAATTGCAACAGCACTACTTCCAATCCCGTCATGGATAAAATGATGCCGTAGCCGCGACTGTCAATGCCATGCACATCGCGCAAATAAACAGCCAGGGAACCATATTGCTGGATGTAAACGATCAGCGCCAGCATGCCCGAGAGGACGAATCCCATGAACGCCAGGTCTCGAACCACAATCCGGTAGCCTTTGATCGTTTCCCAGAAGGACTCCGGGTGCCGCTCCTCCTGCGCCTTGGGTTTGGTCTCCGGCAACAGACGGAAAAGGATCGCCGCGACAATACAGCTGATCACGGCGTCGATCAGGAACAGCGCAAAGAAGGAGCGGGTCGCGATCAACCCGCCCAGAGCTGTACCGACGATCCAGGCATAGTTGAATACAACCCGCAAAATGCCATAGCCTTCCTGTCGCTTGGCTTCAGGCAAGACATCTGCAAGCATCGCTTCGTGGGCTGGGTTGGCCACACTGGCAAGCAAGCCTACGACAACGATCAACGGATACATCATCTGGATGCTGTTCACCATTCCCAGAGAAAGGCTGCTCAAGGCGCTGAACACCAGTCCGAACAGGATGATCTTGCGCCGTCCAAATCGATCGGTGAGCGCGCCGCCGACCGTGCTGCCTGCCAGAGCAAAGAACGAGTTGATCCCCAAGAGCACGCCGGCTTGCGTCATCCCCACGCCAAATTTCTGCGTCACATACAGCGCGAAGAACGGGAATAGAATGGTCCCTCCCAGCGCATCGATGAAGCGTGTCATGACGACCACCCAAAACAAGCGGGGAAATTCGTTATAGGTTTTCTTGATGTTCCCAAGGATATCTTTCATGCCGTCTACCTCAACTCATTGTGGATGAATCTTCAACGATCTCTACTTGCTTTCCTAAGGGGTGGTATGTGCGGGCCAGGGAATCTCAGTCGGTCCTGCAAAGCCATGTTTTTCCTGTACCCACATATTGCCATGTGATGGGTCATTGCAGCCGGCTTCATCGTTCTCAATTGTAATAAAAGGGAAATTGGTTCCGAGTGTTTCGAAAACGATCTGTCCGTTTTCACAACGCCATACTTCGACGATGTACTGGTGCATGTTCTCATCTTCATACTTGCCGGGACTGATAGGAACCGGCTCCCACGTGACCTCGACGCTGTTGCCTTTGCGGGTCGCGCTCGCCCACGACGAGGCAGGGTAGTACGGCGTGATCGGAAGCTTTGCTATGCCGGGATATACAACGGGCAGTGACTTCCAATCTCCGGCGATTTCGAGAAAAGTGGATTTGACCCAGCATTTGTTGGTGCCGCCGACCCAGACCCAGTCATTTGCATCCGTCCGGCCGATCAGCTTGATATGGGCGCCAGCCCGCAACGCATATAAATAAAGATATTCCGCACCCGGACCGTAGCGACAGCTCAATAATGCTGCTGTTACGCTGGCATCCAGGCTCTCCACTGTCGGCAGCGGGCTGGACGTGAATGTTTCTGTGGGAGAAGGAGTACGTGTCAGTGTGGGCGTCAATGTTTCGACGAGAAGAGTGGGGGTGTCGGTTGCAGGGGAAGGGGTGCTTGTGAGTATGCTGTCGGCCGTCGGAGGCGGTGTAGCGAGTGTTGGCGATGTTCCTTCGGAAGTGGAACGTGTACAGGATGTAGCGATCAGGAGGGTTAGAATCAGGATCGTTCCTTTTTTCATTCCCACATTGTACTATCGCTTATGTTTTCGACTTTAGGAGACAGAAAAACCCCGCCGGATGGCGGGGTTTTGGTTTAACGCTTTCCCTTGTCTGTGCGCTGTTCGTTTTCTTCTTCAATAATGAGGGCTTTGAGAAGAGCAATCGCGGTCGCTTTGCGTGGTGTGCTATGAATGCTTCTGAGAA
>JBKPQD010000360.1:0-7906 GCA_046733915.1 Chloroflexota bacterium | reverse complement strand
CCCGATAAAGCGATTGACCTGATCGACGAAGCCGCAGCGCGTCTGCGTACGGAGATCGACTCCAAGCCGCAGGAATTAGACGTGGTCGATCGTCAGATCATGCAACTGGAGATTGAGCGGGAAGCCCTGAAAAAGGAAAAGGATAAGGCTTCGAAAGAACGGCTCGGCAGGATCGAACAGGAACTGGCCGATTTGCGTGAATCCTCGAAAGCGCTCTCGGCGCGTTGGCAAACGGAGAAGCAAGCTATTTCGGGCTTGCGCGAATTAAAGGAAAAGCTGGAGCAGACTAACTTGGATATCGAGCGTGCCGAGCGCGAATCAAATCTTGAAAAAGCGGCGCGCTTGCGATATGGCGATTTACGCGAGATTGAACAGAGGATTCAAGCTGCAGAGGCCAAGCTGAAAACTTTGCAGAGCGAAGGCGCTTTGCTCAAAGAGGAAGTGGATACCGAAGAGATCGCCGCCATCGTGGCACGCTGGACTGGCATCCCGGTGACGCGCTTGCTCGAAGGTGAAACGCAGAAGCTTATCCACATGGAAGAGCGATTGCATGAGCGCGTTGTTGGGCAGGATGAGGCGCTGCGCGTAGTCTCAAACGCGGTCCGTCGCTCGCGCGCGGGATTACAAGATCCAAATCGCCCGATTGGTTCGTTCATCTTCCTGGGTCCGACGGGTGTCGGTAAAACCGAGCTGGCGCGGGCATTGGCGGAATTCCTATTCGATGATGAACATGCCATGATCCGTATTGATATGAGTGAGTACCAGGAGAAGCATACCGTTTCACGACTGATCGGTGCGCCTCCGGGATATGTCGGCTACGAAGAGGGCGGTCAGTTGACCGAAGCCGTCCGCAGGCGGCAGTACAGCGTGGTACTTTTTGACGAAATCGAGAAGGCACATAGCGAAGTGTTCAATGTTCTGCTGCAACTGCTCGATGATGGCCGCTTGACCGATGGGCAGGGTCGCACCGTGGACTTTCGTAATACGGTGGTGATCATGACGTCGAATTTAGGGAACCAGTTATGGGAAGGGGAGCAGGAGGTCACGCGGGACGCGATCAATCGTGTGCTGCAGAATCATTTCCGTCCCGAATTCCTCAACCGTATCGACGAGATCGTGGTCTTCCATCCGCTGACAAGAGACCAGCTCACCGAAGTTGTGGACTTCCAATTAAAGCGTGTAAGCAAACTGCTGGCAGACAAGGGCTATTTCCTGGAAGTCAGCCAGGCAGCAAAGGAATTCCTTGCTGAAGAAGGGTACGACCCGGCATTTGGCGCCCGGCCCTTGAAGCGAGCCATCCAACGTGAGTTGCAGGATCCACTCGCTCTGAAGATTCTTGCCGGGGAGTTCCGAGAGGGCGACGTAATCGAAGTAGACCGTGACAAGAATGGCTTGGAATTCACGACCGCCGTGCAAGGCGAAGTCGTGGAAGCCTAGTGAGAAAACCGCCCCGCAATTTGCGGGGCGGTGCTTATTTCGCCTTTTGACTTGGACGCCTTACTATTCCCTAACAAAGCGTGCCCGTGCTGGGCTTTTATTGTATAATCTTTTTGACCATTTATGTCCGATTAGCCGCCCAGGGGAGGCAAACCTATCTAAGCGGACGTAATCTCCACTACTTCACAGCGAAAATAATAATTAGGAATCGGAAGATTCCGGAGGAAGAGAGATGAAAAAACCTCTCTCATTTATAGTGGCTCTGGTTCTGATTTGCTTGCTATCTGCCTGTGGCCCGGGTGCCAATATTGAAGTGACCACGAACAACTCCACCATTCAGCTAAGGGTGCCGGGACCGAATCCACTGGTCAACCAGCCAGACGCACAAGGCCAGGTCGCACAGGCTGCCGCTGGGCTCTGGCACGGTCTGATTGCACCGATTACTCTGGTCATCTCATTCTTCGAGCCGGAGGTGCAAATGTATGAAGTACATAATTCCGGTACAGCCTACAACTTCGGCTTTTTTCTCGGAGCAGCCTTAATATTTGGCCTCCTGAGTCTGTTGTTGCGAATCCGGCGATCGGCATAGCGGCAGCTCGCAGAGTTTTCAATTTCTTTACACTTGCCCGAGCAAATCTCCAGAGACACTATAATTCGTCCCAATTCATACGAAGGAAGATAAGAAAATGCAAAACGAATACGATTTACAAGATGTACAAGACTTCAAAATCAACCCTCATGTCTGGTTGCAGACTCTCCTGGCAATCGCAGGCGATAAGGAAAAGAAACGAGAGGTCATTGATTTAGTGTCCGAGCAGAGCGGGCTTCCCATTGAGACTGTAGAAGTTATTTTTGGTAGTGCGATTAAAGCATTGATCAACGACACACGCTCCAATTGATCATATAATATAAACAGGGAATCCCTCCACGTTGAGCTGGTAATAAGCATAACGTGGAGGGATTCTCGCGTCTTTTACGTCCCAAGTTTGAATATAATGGATCATAGAGCAAAGGAGGCAAACTGTGCTGGTTTGGATCATGACTGCATCAAAGGATCATCGCCAATGGGGAATTAGAGTCTGTGAGAAGTAACCATGACAAAACTAAGACTATTTTTTTGGCTTTTCTTCCCCGTTTCACTGCTGTTTTCCGCAGGCGTAGCGCTTGCAGATACCGGTCCTAAACCTACGATGGAATTTACCCTCCACTATGACGCGACGGCTACACCCGGGACAATCACGTCCGCGACGTTGTACGAATGTAAGCAGGAAAATTGCAGTGATGCTGCGCCGTTGGCGGAGCTAGGACCACAGCGATTGACCTGTGATGTGCAGAGTTGTCATGCACTTGCCTACGGTTTTGCGCCCTATCACAAGCTGCGAATTCAGTTTTCCGATGGCAAAAGCAGGGAAAGTAATATCTTCGCCACTGCCGGCTTCAACGCAAAATACAGGGTGACCGTTCGTAGCGATGATTTGTTAGTGGAGGCACAAACCAGTGTGTTTCCCCGGTTAACCGTGATTCTCCTGTTTTGCCTGTGCTTGTTGGTGGCTAGCGCAGTCGTGATTGGGTTCATCGTTTTCTTCCTTCGACGCCGTCCAAAGAGTTGATTTTCACCTTCGCCATCACACTCCTTAGCGAGAGCCTAGTAGTGCTTGGTTATTGTCGCTGGCGTCAGAAGCCCGTCAGATCCATTTTGGCGACAAGTATCTGTGCAAATCTTCTGACTCAACTTATTCTTTGGGCACTCCTACGACTTTTCTTCCAACAATATATTATGGTCTTAGGGATTGCCGAGATCTTGATTTGGATCATGGAGAGCATCGCGTTGTACTCTGTTCCAGCCAATCGACTGCGGTGGACAGATGCACTGCTTCTAAGTCTTTTCATGAATTTGATGAGTTTTGCGCTGGGCTGGTTTCTCCCCATTTAAGTGTAGGTTTAGCATGGATTACAATGATTTCTCAACGTTTCTCGCGCTGCGATTGTTCCATCTGCTGATTCCCAATTTATCTCTCCTCCCCTTATAATCGCAGCATGTTTGAGTTCACAATCACGCAAAAGAACAATCGCGCTCGCTCGGGGATCTTCACCACTCCTCATGGCGATCTCATTACCCCCGTGTTCGCCCCCGTTGGCACGCAGGCAACCGTCAAAACCCTTACCCCGGAACATCTTAAAGATATTCATGCCTCGCTCGTGCTGAGCAATACCTACCATCTCTATTTGCGACCCGGCGATGAGCTTGTGCGCGATATGGGTGGTTTGCATACCTTCATGCAATGGCATCGCCCGATGCTGACCGACTCGGGCGGCTTCCAGGTTTTTTCCCTGGCGCAAACGCGCAAGATCGACGACGATGGGGTGACCTTTAAAAGTCACATCGACGGTTCGACTCATCGCTTCACACCTGAAAAGTCCACTGCGATACAGGAAAATCTCGGCGCGGACATCATCATGACGTTCGACGAATGTTCGGACCCCAATGACCATGCCTACAGCAAACTTGCCATGGAACGGACTCATCGTTGGGCGGAGCGCTCGCTCAACGCACAGACGCGTGCTGACCAGGCTTTATTTGGGATTGTACAAGGCGGCGTTCAAACTGACCTTCGGGCGGCTTCTGCGAAATTCATCGCTTCTCTCGATACGCCCGGCATCGCCATCGGCGGACTCTCCGTGGGCGAAACGAAGCAGGAGATGCATGACACGCTGGATGTGGTCACGCCGCTCCTGCCCGAAAGCAAGCCGCGTTATCTCATGGGAGTCGGCACCCCCGAAGACCTGATTAACGGTGTCGCCCGCGGCATTGATATTTTTGACTGTGTACTGCCAACACGCCTCGCTCGCCATCACTCCGCCTTCGCCCCGGACGGACGCCTGAACCTGATGAACGCGACGTTTGCTCGCGATGAACGGCCGATTGATGAAACATGTGATTGCTATGCTTGTAAAACGTTTACTCGTGCATATATCCGCCACTTGATTGTGGCGAAGGAATTGCTAGCCGGCACACTTATTTCGATTCACAATCTACGAGCGCTGATCCGCCTGATGGAGCAGATTAGAAGGTATATCGAGGCTGGGACTTTTGAGGCGCATACTCCTGAGCTATTGAAGCAATGGTCTAATAACGCAAAGCGTCTGGTAAGTACTTAATTGCGGCAAAGCCTCCGCTCTAGAAGGTGGTTTACTGCATAGCGATGCATAATTCTTTCGTGCAAAGGAAAACAAACAGCACTCATGACTACCCTTCACGCTTTCCTGCTCGGCATCATTCAAGGATTGACCGAATTTATTCCTGTATCTTCCACTGCGCATCTGCTCATCGGACAGAGATTGCTTGGCTTACCCGCCGACGATGCAATGTTCTCTTTCCTTGTCATTGTCCAGTTAGGGACGATTGTTTCATTAATCGTTTTTTATTGGAGAGATTTGCTACATTTGGTGCAGGCATTTTTCGCCAAACCTTTTTCCACGCAGGATAATAAACTTGCCTGGTACATCATCATCGCGACGATTCCCGCTCTGCTCGCTGGCTATCTATTGAAGGATGCAGTGGAAACATTATTCAAACAACCGATGCTCGAAGCGGCAATCCGGCTTTTCTCCGCCGCGATTTTGCTCACACTCGCCGAATGGCTTACGCGGAAAAATCGCACGCTTGAATCCATGAATTGGCTGGACGCACTGATCGTTGGTTTGTTCCAGATCATTGCAGTATTCCCGGGTGCCTCTCGCAGCGGCGCGACCATCAGCGGCGGCATGTTCCGCGGCTTCGACCGGCCCGCCGCAGCGCGTTTTGCGTTTCTCATGTCTGTGCCGGTCCTGCTTGCGGCGGGCGGCTACGAAACACTCGACGTGCTCCAGATGCCGGATTTGAGCCGGTTCCTGCCTTTGCTGGCGGTGGGTTTTGTGACAGCGGCGATCGTCGGCTGGTTTGCGATCAAGTGGCTGATCGATTACTTAAGTAAGCATTCCCTGTATGTGTTCGCCGCCTATTGCGCGGTGGTTGGCTTGATTGTGTTTTTTCTACGATAAGAAAGTTTTTACCGCTGGAATATAACTATGGAACTGAAATCCCTGCTCAAAACCCTCGTCGAGACCGAATCACCCTCGCACGATAAAGCTGCCGTCGATCGCGTTGGCATGATCGTGGCAGCGGAAGCGAGTAAGCTGGGCGCCCAGATTGAGATTATTTCCAACCCTGAAACCGGAGACCATATTATTGCCGATTTTCTGCCTCCTGAAGGTCATTCACCTTCCGCCCCGATTCTCTTGCTCTGCCACATGGACACTGTCTTCCCGATCGGGACACTCGTTAAGACGCCTTATCACGAAGCGGACGGGAAAATCTTTGGTCCCGGTACCCTGGATATGAAGGCAGGAATCGTCATCAGTCTCGCCGCGATGGAAGAAGCACAAAAACAGGGATTGAGCCGCCGCGTCACGTTACTTTGTACATCAGATGAAGAGATCGGCAGCGAAACCTCCCGTGAATGGATCGAATCGCTGGCAAAAGAATCCGGGCTGGTCCTCGTCATGGAATCCGCACTTTTGGATGGTTCACTTAAGACCTGGCGCAAAGGGGTCGGTGAATTCTGGGTCAAAACCAGGGGACGCGCCGCGCATGCAGGTGGTGACCACGAAAAGGGGCGCAATGCTATTGAAGAGATGGCGCATCAGGTCATTGCGATTCAAAAGTTGACCGACTACTCCAGGCAGACCACTCTTAATGTTGGTGTCATTCATGGGGGCACGGTTTCGAATGTTGTCCCGGAGGAAGCAGTCATCCAAGTGGATGTGCGTGTGATGCAGCCTGGAGAATGGGAGCGTCTCGAAGCGGAAATGAACAAGCTCAAACCGGTGCTCCACGGAACCTCTATCGAAGTGTCAGGTGGATTAAACCGTCCGCCGATGCCATTTGATGAGACGATGAAAGATACATTCGAGAAGGCAAAGTCCATTGCAGCGCGCATCGGTGTGGAATTGAAAGCCGGTGGCACCGGTGGTGGCTCGGATGCGAATTTCGTCGCGCCGTTGGGAATCCCTGTGCTCGACGGGTTGGGCGCGGTGGGGGAAGGGTATCACTCGGAACGTGAATATATCTTCGCCGATAGCATGGAACAAAAAGCCAGGCTTGTTTCGTCCATACTTCTTGATTGGTAAAACACGCAAGAAGGATGATTCTATGCGACAGACACGTTTCCCATTATTGATTCTTTTTTCCCTTTTGATTTCTTCCTGCTCGACCAGCACACCTGCTGTGACGGCGGAAGTTGTCACCGTTTACTCGACCTCCGCTGCCGAGCCCTGGTTGCACGAGTTATATGATTGCGCCGGGACGGCACCGGTCCTTTCGCGAGTCGACGATCCCTCTGCGGCGCAGATTGCTTTGCGAGTCGGTGAGCCAAAGGCGGTGACCTATGCCTATCAAATTGACATGGAAGATATTTTGATCGTGACTCACCGTCAAAGCCCTGTGAACAATCTGACACTGGAAGAAGCACGCGCCCTGTTTTCAGGGCAGGCCGATCCGGCGGTCCAGGTGTGGGTCTATTCCACAGACGAGGATGTACAGCAGGTATTCGATCAGTTCGTCATGGAAGGAAGAATTGTTACACCCTCTGCATCTATCGCAGCCAACCCGCAGCGAATGTCGGATACGCTGGTGAACACACCGAATACGGTTGGCATCCTTCCCCGGCATTGGAAAGTGGGCGATTCGCGGGAGGTGTTTTCTGTGGCAACAGTGCCGGTGCTCGCGATTACACAAAATGAACCGCAGGGCGCTACCAAAACGTTGATAGGCTGTTTACAGAAATAGATATTTGGTGGACTGCGACACGCCTGGCTCTTCGTAAGCAGGCGTGTTTTTTATTCCTTGACAAGTATTGGCAGATGGGGTAATATTCCGTAAACTAGTTTGTAATGCAAACTAGTTTACAAAGGAGAAATCATGAATAATCAATTGTCAGATGTAGAGCAGCGCGTGAAGCGCTATTGGTATGTGGATGGTTTTGGGGAACTGATGGGCGGCGGGATGTGCCTTTTGCTGAGCTTATATTTTTCGGCACAGCAATATTTTGGAGATCATTCGTTGCTGGGTGCCGTCCTTCAGTCTGGCTTTGCCGTCATCCTGATCGGCGGAGTGGCGATCGCACGCAGACTGGTGAATGCATTGAAGATGAGGGTCACGTACCCACGTACTGGATATGTGGAATACCAGCCCAAGGATGGTATCCGGCGCCGTATGCTTGCGATGGCAGTGGCCGTTGTTATTGCAATGGTCTCCGTAATTATTGCGCGCCGGTTCGACACTATCGATGCCATGGTGGCAGTCAGCGGTGTGCTATTTGGCGTCATCCTGTTTGTCAAACAGAGATGGTCGGCCCGCGTAGGACGGTTTTATATCCTGAGTTTTCTCTCACTTATTCTAGGGATTGTGCTTTCGACCAGCGGCTTTGGG
>JBKPQD010000359.1:0-5095 GCA_046733915.1 Chloroflexota bacterium | reverse complement strand
CCCCACCATTGTGCGGATGGCGAGACACGTATCCATGTTGCCGTCGAACCCGAAATAGCCGACGGTGCCGGCATAGGCACCGCGCGCGTCGGGTTCGAGCCCGGCGATGATCTCCAGCGCACGTACTTTTGGCGCGCCACTAACGGTCCCAGCGGGGAAGGCAGCGCGTACCAGATCAAAGCCAGTCAGCTCGGGACGCAGTTTGCCTCCGACGTGCGAGACAATGTGCATTACATGTGAATATTTTTCGATGGTGAAGAAGTCAGAGACCTTGACGGTCCCATACTCGCAGACGCGACCCAAGTCATTACGACCCAGGTCCACAAGCATGACATGCTCGGCGCGCTCCTTCGGGTCGGCGAGCAGCTCTTGAGCGAGTGCTGCGTCCGCGTCTGCGTCCGCTCCGCGTGGGCGCGTCCCGGCGATCGGCCGGAGCGAGGCCGTTCGTCCCTCCAAACGGACAAACATCTCTGGCGACGATCCGACAATAAATAAAGGTTCACTGTCCACAAGTCCGAAGTCAAAGAAGAACATGTATGGCGAAGGATTGAGACGGCGCACAGCGCGATAGACATCGAACGGCTCGACGCTCGTCTCGCGCGTGAAGCGCTGCGAGAGTACCACCTGGAAAATATCGCCGGCCGCGATATGCTCCTGGGCATCACGCACCATATCTTCAAATCTTCCCTGCGTCATGTTCGAGCGCGTCTTGGAAGATTGAACATCAGGATGCCCGGCAGGCGGAAGCGATTGCTGGATACACGACTCGATCTCATCCAGTTTACGATTAGCGGTATCAACATCCTCGTCGAGCACATTCGCAATCAGGGACAGACTGCGCCGCGCATGGTCGAAGGCGACGACGGTATCGGCAAGGAGATAGATGCCATCGGGAATGGTCGCCTGCTTCATTTGGGACTTGAGGGTAGGCTCAAAATGCCGAACGGACTCGTACCCGAGATAGCCCACCAACCCGCCGATAAAACGCGGCACTCCTGCTTGCGGCACGAACTTAAAGCGACTCATTTCCTCCTGTAAAAAATACGTCGGGTCCACATGTTCATCAAACGTCACGAGGCGAGACGATTCCGCCTCGAGAATTTCGATTTCGTTGCCGCGGATGATGTACTGCGCTTTCGGCTTGATCCCGATAAAGGAGTAGCGCGCGATCCGCTCCCCGCCTTCGACAGATTCCAAGAGGAACGATGGACCCCGCCCACGCAACTTCATATACACGCTGATGGGCGTCTCGAGATCCGCGGAGATTTCACGGATGATGGTTTGGGTGGTCGTCGGTACTTCTAATAGCATGATGTTGCTCCTTCTCAGGTTGATGTCATTCTGAGCCGCGACAGCGGCGAAGAATCTCAAACTCAGTGAACCAGACTCTTCGCTTCGCTCAGAGTGACATTACATTAAATTAAAATCCCCTCCTGTCCATTGGGACGAGAGGGGAGTCTCGTGGTGCCACCCAAGTTAACGCCTACTAAACAAAAATCCCTGTTGTGATGCAACAGGGAAAGGAAGCCAGCGTCACTCTTTTCAGGTACGTCGCCCATCGGCGGTTATACCCTTGCTCTATAACGGGAGCTCCCGAATCGGGTTACTTAGGTGTGCTCCCCGTCGCTACACACTTTCGCCCGCTCAACTCGGAGGTCCATTCCGCTTCTGCGCTTTTGCCTCGCTCACACCTTGCAGTCATTCCCGACTGCGTTGCGCGGCTCTCTGAAAATCGCTTTGAAACGTACTCGTCCCCGTCAGCGTTTTTATATAGGATTGGGCGGGATTGTATGACGGAGAAGAGAGAATGTCAAGAGGGGAGTAAAAGGCATTGCGCCTATGCTTATTGGGCTTAGGTCCGAATTTGATTACACAAAAGAAGCCAAGAAAAGACCCGCCAGGTTTCCAAAATCTGTCAGGTCTTTATTTAACGTCCCCTTATCCTCCATCGCGGTAATCATCATCATCGAAATTACTTCCATACGGATAGACGGGTCGTTCCTGTTTTCCGCTACCCTCGAAGATACCGGAGAACAATGGATGAACGCACAGCTCATCATCCTGGCTGATGGACATTTGATGCGAAATCGTATATTCGAAATTACCTTTAATATACAAATCCCGCTCGCTCCCCGGTATCACTTTGCCAACTGCCCCAATCTCCAATAACATGCGCTGAAAATCAAAGAGATTGTCGCTTCCAAAGACTGCCTTGCCATACCGCGTGAAAACGCGATGCAGGTCTGCGGTTGTGAATTTATGTCCCAATTCGGGGAGACACTTTCGACAGGTAACCTTGGCATTAGGATAGATCAAATTAAATGCGACAAAGATCTCGCCGACCATGGCTTCTTCCACCTGCTGAATACCACCGATAATTCGTTCTTCACTGACCGGGAAATGATTGGAACGATGACCCCTAAAGATCGAATTCAAGAGAATGATGAAATGCCGTGGCAACAACTGTGTGTGTCGCAAAATATAGGAGATTGTTTCCTCCTGATAGCCTGTCCGATTCGTTATTTTCGCCGGCAAGACCGCGTTGAACAGGAACAAAGCGTCGGTACGTTTTGTAAGGTCGAGATGAATATATTTTTTATACAGTTCACGATGGTTCAATGCTAGATAGAACATCAGACGCTGTGCGCCAATCAGAATCAACTCGCTGGCGGACCACTGCAACTTGAGAGCACGCCGGAAGTCCTTATTGGGGTTCGAGGATAGTTCCACAAAACGTGGATACAGTTCCGAGGGCAGGCAAAATCGAATGTCTACGATATCACGCGGCTTATTCATGGAACCCACGATCTTCAGCAGTCCCTGCAGGGCATACCCCACCGAGTCAATATCCAACCGGAAGTCGTCAAGCGAGTCCATGAGGATCGCGAACCTCTTCTGTCTTGCCTGGAGGTTCTTTAACACCACAGATTTTGCGTCATCAAGACTCACCCTGTCTTCAAAGAAGGAAACAGGTTTAGCGGATTCATTCCTGCGTGCAACTTTCTCGAGCATCTGCGCTACATCTCGTAAAGCATCTTCCACCGTATCCGCACTGCGTACTCCCATCTTATCCAAAAAGCGCTTGATAATATGAAGCTCATTTGGCGGCAGAATCGGATATTTGCGAATCTCCAGAAATACGGCGATCCACAAGATCATATCCCAGAGTTCCGAAACCATTTCGGAGAATACTACTTCCGAACTCAATTTCTGGATGGCGCTTGCGACCTGTCCCAGCACATGGGGCGTACGAATCTCGACATAATAATCATATTGACGATCAAAAAAGACGCTGCGCAGATAATACGTTTTTCCCGAGCCTCTGCGTCCAATGATAATGGATGGACGGCTATGGAGATTTTTATAGATCCAATTATGCTTCTCGAACAGCATCATTAATGCCTTCAAGTCACCGGAATCGATATCACCCGAATCGATCGGACCAAAGGGCTCATCTTTCGTAATGTAATGGCTGACAGTATTTATCAATACCATGGTCCTCCTAAAGCCGTATCGTCATGAAAAGATTATACAGCTAAAGTTTATAAGGCTAATGGATGCTGTAGTCTTCTTTAGTAACCAGGTTTATATCTGGGATAGGAACCTAATACGCGCAGCATCAACGCGTACTCGCTCAAATGATCCAGTGCCTTGCGGACTGTCTCTTCGTGAGCGGCGCCAATAAAATCAATATAGAAGAGGTATTCCCAGGGTTTGCCTTGCAATGGACGTGACTCGATCTTCGTTAAGTCAATATCGCGCAGAGCAAAGACGCTCATCGCTTTGAACAGGGAACCAGGTTGGTTCTTCAATGTGAACACAATCGAGGTCTTTGCCTCCCCCTGTGGTTGGATGGCTGTTTTAGAGATTGCCAGGAAGCGGGTGTAATTCTCGGCATTGTCTTCGATCCCTTCCTCCAGGATCTGCATGCCATAAATTTCTGCAGCACGGTGGGAGGCGATTGCGGCGGTATCGCGCATTCCAGACTCTTTCAACATTTTGACACTTCCCGCCGTATCGTAAACAGATTCGGGCTTAATGCCTAAATTGCGCAAATAAGCAGCACACTGCCCAAGCGCCTGGGGATGGCTGATCGCTTTTCTGATTTCCTCCTTGTTCACACCCGGCAAGCTGATCAGGCAGTGCTGCACGCGCAACGGATATTCGCCAACGATGTGCAGATCATGGCGCAACAGCAAATCATAATTTTGGTGAATACTTCCGGCGAGGGAATTCTCAATCGGAATGAGACCTGCGTCACAGGCATTCGAAATTACAGAATCAAAAACACCATCGAACGCCTCGCAGGGCTGCGTTTCCACCTCTCCAAAATAATTGAAGACCGCTTGTTCGCTGTAGGCGCCGGGTTCTCCTTGAAATGCGACTTTCATGGAATATCTCCTTGATGATGAAGGCAACCCTTCCACCTGGATCAAACGCTATAATGAATCCTGGCGGGTCGTCTCTACGATCTATCCCCACCAAAACGAGATCGCGATCATGATGTAGAGTCCCACCAGTGCAATGCCTTCCAGCCAATTCGATTCGCCGTCATAGACGATGAGAGCGCTGAGGATGGCAGCCAAAGCCAGGGCTACAACCAACAGTTCCGGCAGGACGAGCGTCAACGCAACCGGGGTGAAAAAGTACGAGAGCAGGATCAGAATCGGCGTCAGGGCGAGGGCAATCTGCAGAGAACTATTCAGGATCACGCTGATGGCAAAGTCCACTTTGTTCTTGATCGCCAACCGGATCCCAACCACGTTTTCCACGGCGTTGCCAGCGATCGCCACGATCACCAAGCCTGCAAAGGCTTCTGAAATACCCCACGACGTGATTGTGGGTTCGAGAGCCTGCACAAACCAATCCGAGACGAATGCCGTCACGATTCCGGCAATGACAAGCACGACAATCGCGCGTGACATGGGCCATGTCTGTTCATCCAGCTCTGCAACCGGGATCGTCTCGCCAATCGGACCCCCTTTCCACGAAAAGGGGATACTCGCCGCAAAAACGCCCAGTAACACAAAGGCACTGGCGATGCTCAGCGCCTCTTCATGGGCCTCCGCAGGAGTATGGATCGCCGCGGCAAGAG
>JBKPQD010000358.1:0-4486 GCA_046733915.1 Chloroflexota bacterium | reverse complement strand
CAATACATTCTTAAACCTGCGCTGCCTTATGTCATCACCAGCTTTGCCACCAGCCTGATCGGCTTCTGGCAGTTGACCGTGGCGCTGGAGCGCATCTTCCAATGGCCCGGCATCGGCGTGCTGTATATCAACGCTCTTCCGAATTATTGGCATGAGGACGTCAGGTTTGGTGATCTGATGACCGTTGTACAGATCGTGGTCACCTTCTCTTATCTTTTGGGAATCCTGGTATTTCTCCTGGATTTGGTTTACGTGATCGTGGACCCGCGCATTCACCTTATCCCGGCAACTCGTATGGCGCAGACGAACATAGGCACCAAGCGAAACAGTCGGCGCTGGAATGGTTTTTTCGACCGGTTGAGAGCAAAGGCAGCGCTTGGCGCGCAACCGGTCAGGGGTCCCGTTAAGAAGCAACGTGTCCAGCGTCAAGCGTTGCTCTCGAATGTACGCGAATCTGCAAGAGAGGCACGCAAGCAAGGTACCTTGTTCCTCCAGCAGCTTCGCCAGTATCCTTCGGCTATATTTGGCCTGGCGATCATTAGTCTGCTGGTGGTGGGTTCCCTCTATGCAATCCTTTTTCTGCCTTATGAACAGATCGGCAGGGACTATGATGCCAATCGGTCTCTAGGTCGTAACCTCGTACCGCGCACTGCATCACCGCTCTGGTTTGATCTTTTCAGTAGTCGGCGACATTTGTCTACGCTCATTCTGGATGAGGGCAGCGACCAGACGGAGGTTTCTATCGCCACACTCGACAATGGCTGGGTCCAAAAAACGGTCACGTTCCAGTTCAATTATTCGTATGCAGACCTACCCAGCGATGTATTTATTTATCTCGATTCCAAGTTTGAGGAAAAGATCCCGTTTGTGTCCATGAAATGGACCACACCCGATGGCCGCACTCTCAAACTAAAATCGAAAGCCTTGGGAGGGGAGAACAATTACGATCTGCAATCGAGCATGAACATTCCGAAACTGCTCAATGAAAATCCCGAATGGAAGAACTGGTTTGTGATGGACGGGCAGTATCCCACGCCTGCTTACGAGCTGTTATTTGCCAAACCGGGTTCAGTAAAGCCTGTGGCGCAAAAAGGTACCTATCGACTGGAGATTAGCTCGTTGCTCTTCGAAGAAGGCAGCGATGTCAAGCCTCAGCTCGTCCTACTCGGACAGGTCTATGGTTGGGCAGGCACGGATTACTGGCGGCGTGATCTGATCGTGCCGCTGTTATGGGGTATGCCATTTACACTGCTGGTGGGTTTCCTAGGAACATTCATCACCACCTTGATCGCCATGCTGCTGCCCGCAATCGGGGTCTGGTTTGGCGGCGGGTTGGATAACTTCATCCAGCGACTGACCGAAATCAACATGGTATTGCCGGGCCTGGCAATTGCCACGCTGATCAATGCGACCTTTGGAATCCACATCTGGATTATTTTGGGAATCGTGGTGATTCTGAACGCATTTGGCGCGCCGATTAAAACGTTCCGTTCGGCGTTTTTACAGGCAAAGGAAGCCCCCTACATCGAAATGGCGCGTTCGTACGGGGCGAGCAATTTTCGCATTATCACCCGCTACCTGATACCGCGCATCCTACCGGTCTTAATTCCAACACTTGTGGCGCAAATTCCCAGCTTCATTTTCCTCGAAGCCACACTGGGCTTCTTCAATATCAAAAGCATCTATCCCTCCTGGGGACGCATTATCTACGATGGGCTTTCACGAGGCGCGTTGTATGGGTCACCATTCTGGGTGCTGGAGCCGATTTTCCTGCTTTTGCTTACCGGTCTCGCTTTTGCCATGCTGGGTTCGGCCCTCGAGCGGATTCTGAACCCGCGCATTATCGACACCGTGCCTGTGATGCATCAGAAGAAGTGATTTTTGGCGTTGAATTTTGCTGATAAGATTGGGGACACGACCATGCTCAGCGAATTCTTTACCCAGCGCATCAAGCGCGGACTTATCCGTCACCTGAATAACCTCAAGATTGCTCGAAAAGCGAAACTCGTAGTTCGCAGCTCGCCACCCGCCTCCGGCGCGCCGATCGTCTTTTTCAAAGCTTCCTCCGGTATCGACGATTTTTCCTGGAACAGCGGTTTCCATCTACTGGCCTCGTGGGCACTGCGCTTGAAGGGAATTCCGGTCGCCTATTTTGCCTGTCATTCAGGCATGAGCCATTGCGTATTGGGAACGCATCGCGATGATGTTCGCAAACCGCCGCCGTGCAAATCGTGCATTTATCAATCGAGCACGCTGTACAAAGACGTTCCGTCGCAGGCGCAAGGGACCAAGTTAACATGGTTTGACTTCCGTCGTGACCCGCAACTCGCGCAATCTCTCAAGAATCTTTCCTTGCAGGAACTCATGGCATTCGAATGGAACAACATTCCGCTCGGTCGATTGTGTTTGCCTGGATTACGCTGGATCCTGCGAATCCATCATTTGAGCGACGACGAGCCGACGCGTTATCTGTTGCGCGAATACATCTTGTCCGCCTGGAATATTGTCGAGAAATTTTCAGACTTTCTCGACCAGACTCAGCCGCAGGCGGTGGTGGTGTTCAATGGGCAGTTCTACCCCGAAGCGACCGCCCGTTATATCGCCCAGCAACGCGGTATCCGCGTAATCACTCACGAGGTGGGGCTTCAACCGGCGAGCGCTTTTTTTACCGATGGAGAAGCAACTGCCTATCCTATCCATATCCCAGATGAATTTGAACTGAACGATGAGCAAAACGCAAGGCTGGATGCCTATCTCGCCAAACGCTTCCAGGGTGATTTCACCATGGCTGGTATCAAGTTCTGGGCAGACATGAAGGGACTTGACGAGACATTCTTGCAGAAGGCAGCAGGTTTTAAACAAATCGTGCCGATTTTTACCAATGTCATTTTTGATACCAGCCAGCCACACGCCAACACCGTATTTGAAGACATGTTTGATTGGCTCGACATGGCATTATCTGTGATTCGTGAGCATCGCGAGACACTGTTCGTTATCCGCGCCCACCCGGACGAGTTGCGCATGCGAAAATCCAGCCGCGAGACCGTCGAGGGATGGGTCACTCGCCACGGCTTGGACCAAGAGCCAAATGTCGTCTTCATCGGTCCACGCGAAACAGTAAGCTCGTACGAGTTGATCCAGCGATCCAAATTTGTCATGGTCTATAACTCGACGATTGGCTTGGAAGCCGCGATTCTGGGCGCAGCGGTTTTATGCGCGGGCAAGGCGCGCTTCACCCAATATCCCACCGTGTTTTTCCCGCAGACTGTCGACGAAGTAAGAAACAAGATGGACGAATTGTTGGACGCGGAAAAAATCAAAGTACCTGCTGAGTTCCAGCGCAATGCGCGCCGCTTTTTATATTACCAATTGTTCCGGACGTCGTTGCCGTTTGGCGATTTTCTGGAGCCCTCGGTACGGACCACGCAAGCACGATTGAAGTCCTTTGAATTCGATCAGTTATTGAATTCAGCCGCGATTCGGACGATCCTGGATGGCTTGCTGAACAACGGGGATTTTTTGTTGAAAGAATAAGGGCGAGCCACCTTACGTTTCGTCAACTTCGCTAACAATATTCTTGAGGATGTTTGCATCCACTCGAGTATCTTTTGCTTGTTCCGTTTCGATTCCGATTATATTTTCCACGACTTCATTGCGTTGGATTCGGTGATCATGCGGAAGTACCGGTGATTGTTCCTGGTCAAGCGGGCTCACACCGTGATTTTGATTCGCTGCAATCCGGATGGCCTTTCTGTTTCGAACGAATCGATTTCGCTCGATTCGCCAGTCACTGCTTGTCGCATTGATGTTTGGAAGTGCTTTCAGGAAACCATACATTCTTGTCCAAAGCAGAATTCCATGCGTATTATTCTGTATATCATTCCCAACCACCTCAAAATGAATACCATTTTCCACGGCGATTCCTGCTTGGCGATTGTTGTAAATTTGGTTCTCTTGAATCACGCCATCGCTTGAAAACCCCAGCCAGAAACCATAGTTGGAATGATTTGCCTTATTTCTCCGGTAGATATTGCCTTTGCTGAACACGCCTTCGAACGCATTGTTGGGACTATAGGATGCATCGTTCTCTTCAAATAAATTGTTGTTGCATCCAACGTCGATGCCCTCCGGGGTTAGACCAGCCAGAAAAAAACCATCGCCGCCCAGTCTGGCATAATTCTTTCTGAAAATATTGTGGCAGGATTTGTAAACGATTAAAAATCCGGCTGCATCTGCGCCGAGATGAGCACTGTGATCGTTCAGATAGTATCTGCAGCAATAGTCGGCGTAATTGTTTGCAAAGGTGCTGTCACAGGTTTCAAACAAATGAAAACCAAATCCACTGTTGTAGCTGGCGAGGTTATTCGTTACGTTTAGCCTTTTGCATTGATAGCTGAGGATACCGTTCATCTGGTGTTGCAGATCATTGTCGTGGATATTTGCATCTGTCACCTGCTCAAGAAAGATTGCGCCACCGTAGGAGTCC
>JBKPQD010000357.1:0-7630 GCA_046733915.1 Chloroflexota bacterium | reverse complement strand
GTTCTGCTCATCCTCGGGCTGAGTACCTGGTACAGCTTGACGTATCGGTTGCTGACTCAGCGCACCCGCCAACAATTGCGGTGGGTGGCAATCTCCATTTTCGTACTGGGCGGCGTCACAGCGATCACCTTGCTGCTCGTACCGAATGTATTCATTGAAGAGAAGGGTAATGATTTATATGTTGCCCACATGAAGCTGGGTCTGCCTTATGTTCTCTACGGCATATTTCAGTTCATAATTGTGCTCACGATTTTGTATAACCTTTTAGCAAAGGAGCGCTTTGGTCTGACCCGCCAGGGAAAATATTTTCTGGTTGCTTCGTTCTTTCCCGTCCTTGCGATCATTTCCGGGGGCGTTGGGCTGGCAATTTCCCCGAACGTACCGCGCATTCTTACAGATTTACTCACATTTGGTGGGATGTTTTTGTTGGGCGTCTCGGTTGCACGTCATCAAACTATGATCGAGCGAAGGACAACCATCCAGGAATTGCCTATCTCGCTCCTGACAATTATCTTTTTAACAGGCGCATATGCGTACCTGGCAACTCAGTGGGGAGTTCCTCTCGAAAAAATGGGGGCAGTGGTCGCGTTCGCCATTCTGACGCATGCCCTGGTAGACCTGGTCCGTGAATATTTGGAGCGGCAGCGCATCCGCCACGAAAGCGCGTTCTTTTACCAGTTTCGCGAGTTAGGGAATCCGGATGCCGGCGGCGAAGGGTTGGAGTCGCGCCTGCAGGAGGGACTGGAGTTGTTATGCAACAGGTTGCGCTCCTCGGGCGGGTTTATTGCTGTCCGGAAGGATGAAGGTTTTGAGGTGGTTGCCACCAGGGAATCCGTCGAGCAGAGTATAAAAATTCCGGCTGAAGTGGTTCTTTGTGACGATATCGTTCCGCCCCAGGTAAATCAGCTGGCAGGAATTACTTGGATCGCGCCGGCATTCGAAGGACAGACCCAAGTAGCGGTCATCGGAATTGGTAGGCACCGATTCAAACCGGATTATTCGACCGGCGACTTAGACCTCTTGGCGGAAGTAGCGGAGCATATCGGCATGATTGTCTCCTTGAACAACCGCAATTCAGGTCGTACCGAACAGATCCTGCAGCTTGTCAGCGAGGTACACTCCAAAAATACCGAGATGAGCACGGCTGCGGACCAAATGATTGCATCCATCTCCACCACTGCGGATGCGGAGCTTATCAAACTTGTAGAGGACGGGCTGCGGCACTATGCTGATTACATCGCCTTGGGACAATCTGCCCTTGCCGATTGGGCTGGAATCCAAGCAGCATCCCATGTAGAGCGCGGAAAGCTGTTGCAAACGTTTCTGGCAGAGAGCATCGATTTGCTTCGCCCGGCTGGGGCACGCCCACCGGAGCCATTCCCACGGGTGTGGTATAGCTATATCGTCCTCCATGATGCCTATGTAGTAGGCGTCCCCAACCGAGAAATCATGGCGCGTCTCTACATCTCAGAAGGAACCTTCAATCGGACGCGCCGCAACGCGTTGCGCGGTCTCGCCAGGTTAATGTCGGAAAGAATGAAAACAACCCGCAATACGCTATCCAATCCTCCATAGCACATGCACCCCACCCGAATTAAATAGAACCCAGTCATAGAAGAAAGCGGATCTGATTTCGACCTCAGAGCTTCGGCTCTGGGGTCGATTTGTATAAGGGGCGTTTTTTGGCAGTTCCGATCGGCACCTTTTGGCAGTTTCACCTCTCGTTTTGGCAGTTTAAAAACGCGATAGTGGGGACAACGAAAGGAGATCACGATGTTACTTGCGCAACAAATCCTCCGATTTATTTTGCGGTCCTACTTCACTGTACTCAATCGCAGTTATGACGTAAAAGGACAAAGCTCTCTACCAACCGGGCCGAAGATCATAGCAATGAACCATAGCTCAGGATGTGACCCGTTTTACCTGCCGTTCGTTCTGGAAGAGACACCACACTTCCTCATTCAGGACAATTTGTTCGATCTCCCGATCATCGGTTCTCTTCTGAAACACGCCGGCCAAATTCCTGTCCATCGTGAGACAGCGAATGCCAAGGACGCAAAAGAACAAGCCTGCGCGCTGCTTTGTGAAGGCAAAACAATCGTTATTTTCCCGGAAGGGAAAATAGTAGACACAGGTCAACGGATCGCGGCAAAAAGTGGCACGGTACGGCTATCCTTGGAAACAGGTGCACCCATTGTCCCCTTAGGTTTATATGCCCCTGCGCAATTCCTTACACGTGTCAGCTTGAACTGGCAGGGGAGTCCACGCTCGGGTAACTGGCAATTCAGGGGCACAAGTTATATGCGCTTTGGTACGGCATGGAGACCTCGCGCGCAGTCTAATATTCGCACACAAACCGAAGAATTGATGAATCGGATTTATTTGCTCGTCACAGAAGCAGAAAGGGAGGCACAATGCGCATCACTTACTTCACTCAATTCTATCCTCCAATGATTGGCGTTCCAGCCATCTTGGTCGAGCAGCTCGCAAACGCCGGGCTCGGCGTGGACAACAGTTCTGGTCATTGCCGTAATGGATAAGAATGATTCGTATCGCCTTGATCATTTTGCGCCTGTAATCGATGCAGTCGACTTATCTAAAAGCTTTGGACACAAATTAGCCAGCGATGATGTATGGCACACCGCGCACTTGCCATGCTTTGCCATCTATATTTCCGCTTACTTTAATGGGCAGCAATTTCGCAGGCACCCCGGAATCGGGCATCCAGATACGATCTTTTACCGGCAGAATGAACAGCCCGTGTTCATCCCCAACCGGTGTGAATTTCTCATCCGGTTCCTGCTTGTAAACCGAGACACCGAGGCGCCGACATAATCTGTCTGCCAACAAGATTACATTTTCAGACGGTAGCCCAATTTCACTGATGTTCAAGATCTGGCGGCTATCGAAATTCTCTGGGACGGCATTTTGCAGGGTATGGCGTGCAATGAATTCCAGCACATTTCCCGCCGCATCGAGAAAGTAAACGGAATCAGAATTCCAGCTCGTGGAGTTAAAGTCTTCTTTTCCCGCCTTGTCTCGCAATAAAGGAGTCCGGATGGAAATCCACTTTTTTGCATTGAAATACTGATTTTCAGGGATATTGAAGGCGAAATGGTAGGCACCGTCAAAACTGGCGGGCGCTTGGGTAAAGAGTATCTCTGTCGCTCCGGCTTTGACAAGTAAGCCAGAGGGTGTTAGTTCCGAAGGAATTTCCAGAATATTTGTGTAAAAATCCCTCTGCCCCGGTAAATTTAGCGATAAAAGCTCTAACCGTTGAATATTCATACAGTATCTTGCTTCAGGATGTGGAACCTTATGTAAAACCTCAGCGTTAACTAGAAAGCTACTCTTCCCGCATCCAACGCTTTACTGCAGCACGGGGATGTTCATAGCGTTCCATTTTGTCAATCAACACCTGTGGGTCGGCTTCGCAGAATAATACGTCACGATGTTCCCGGAAAATAAAGCCTTCCTGAACGGCATGGTCAATGGCAGCGAGCAAGGGTGCATAATAATTTCTGACATTCAGTAAGCCTACCGGCTTTTCGTGGGCCCCTGTTTGTGCCCAGGTAACGGTCTCGAACAGTTCATCAAATGTGCCTAGACCGCCCGGAAGTGCGATATAACCATCCGCCAGCTCGTGCATCCTCGCTTTGCGAGCGTGCATGCCTTCTACAACATCCATTTGAGTAAGACTCATGTGTGCCAGCGCAGCAGTATTCATAGTAGGGATAATTACTCCGGTCACTTCCCCACCGGCTTCGAGGACACCATCCGCAACGGCACCCATCAGACCGGTTTTTCCGCCGCCATAAATCATGCGAAGACCACGTTCAGCCAATGTTCGCCCCATTTGACGGGCAGCCGCCAGATAGTCGGCGTGAACGGTGTCTGACGATCCACAGAAAACACAGATTGATTTCATGACAATTCCTGTTTATGCATCCGATTTTGAGATAATATTCGTTATTGAATGTATAAGGTTTGTAACTTGCAATAATTGTAACCCTTTGTAAACAAATTCTAATCATTTTCCTACGCGGACTCTTCCCGCTTTTTGGTAGAATCGTCCCATAGAAACAGGAGAAAACTATTATGGCAGGAATGGAGCGTTTTACACAGCGAGCACGACGCGTCCTCAGTCTCGCGCACCAAGAGGCTGAACGCTCTCGCAATAATAATATTGGTACAGAGCACCTTCTTTTGGGTTTAATGGATGAAGAGGGAGGTGTCGCAGGCCGTGTCCTGCGAGAACTCGGCATGACCTCAGACCGCGTGCGTGAAGTGATCCGCCGCGTTACAACCAGCTCCTCCAGTTTTGATCCCAACCGTGTCGAACTTGCAGGCGAGACCCAACAGGTTCTCGAGCACGCAGTCGAAGAAGCGCGCCGCCTGGGTCATCACTATATTGGAACTGAACATATTTTGCTTGGATTAATTCGTGTGGATAGCACGGCGATGGAAGTACTGCGCCGCCTGGGTGTAACCCCTGAGCAGATTCGCAGACAGACCCGCCGTGTCCTAAATGAGTCCGCCTCGTCCTCCCCAACACCAACCAGCTCCGGTCCAGCGCGTGGCGCACAGGCAAATCCGAAGACCCCGCTGGTGGATCAGCTTGCTTCGGATCTAACGTCGAAAGCCGAAGAGAAAAAGCTGGATCCGGTCATCGGTCGTCAGATGGAAATCGAGCGCGTGATCCAGATCCTGGCCCGTCGCACGAAGAATAACCCGGCATTGATCGGCGAACCGGGTGTCGGTAAGACCGCCATCGTGGAAGGTCTCGCCCAGCGTATCGTGGACGGTGATGTGCCGGCTCCACTGATGAACAAGCGTCTGCTGCAGTTGGACGTGGGTTCGCTGGTCGCTGGCACGATGTATCGCGGTCAGTTCGAGGAACGACTCAAGCGTGTGATTGATGAGTTGAAACAATCCGGCGCAATCTTATTTATTGATGAAGTCCATATGCTGGTCGGCGCGGGAGCCGCTGGTTCCTCCGTCGATGCGGCGAATATTTTGAAGCCCGCGTTATCCCGTGGTGAATTACAAGTCATTGGCGCCACCACCATGGATGAATACCGAAAGCACATCGAGTCGGATGCTGCGCTTGAGCGCCGCTTCCAGCCGATCACCGTGGATGAGCCTTCCGAGGAAGAGACCATTGAAATCCTTAAGGGAATCCGCACCGCTTATGAAGAGCACCATCATTTGGTGATTTCCGATGAAGCCCTCGAAGCGGCTGCACATCTCTCCTCCCGCTATGTCACCGAACGATTCCTCCCCGACAAAGCAATCGACCTGATTGATGAGTCTTCGTCCCGTGTCCGCATGTACAAGAGTGAAGCGGCAAAAGAATCGAAGGATCTATTTGGCCAGTTAAGACAGGCTCGCCAGAACCGTTCTCTCGCCCAGGAAGAAGGCAACAGTGAAGACGTGAAGGAATGGGAGGAGCGCGAGGTGGAGCTCGGTGAGCAGATCGAACGTCTGCGCACAGGTTGGGACCGCGCTACGAGCCCCGTGGTGTCGGCAGAGGATATCGCCGAAGTCGTCTCCATGTGGACGGGCGTTCCGCTGATGCAACTGGCGGAAGAAGAATCCCAGCGCCTGCTCAAGATGGAAGATGAGCTCCGCAAGGGTATTATCGGTCAGGAAGATGCTATTCTCGCCATTTCGCGTGCTGTCCGCCGCGCTCGTGCCGGCTTGAAGGACCCGCGCCGCCCGATTGGTTCGTTCATGTTCCTCGGCCCGACCGGCGTTGGCAAGACCGAATTAACAAAGACGCTCGCCAAGTTCATGTTCGGCAGCGAAGAAGCCGCGATCCAGTTGGATATGTCCGAGTTTATGGAGCGGCATACGGCCTCCCGTTTGGTGGGCGCGCCTCCAGGATACATCGGTTATGAAGAAGCCGGCCAATTGACCGAAGCATTGCGCCGCCGGCCCTACTCGATCGTCGTATTCGACGAAGTGGAAAAGGCGCATCCTGAAGTTCACAACATGTTGCTCCAGATCATGGAAGAGGGTCACCTCTCCGACGCAAAGGGCCGCAAGGTTGACTTCCGCAACGCGATCATCGTCATGACCTCCAACATTGGCGCGGATATGATCAAGCGCCAGTCCTCGCTCGGTTTTGCACTCAAACGCGACGAAGCGGCGGAAGAGCGTCTGTCCTATGAGGATATGCGCAAGAAATTGAATGAGTCCCTCAAGCGCGCGTTCCGACCGGAATTTATCAACCGCTTGGATGCAGTCGTGATCTTCCGAGCCCTCAACAAGGAAGACATCCAGAAGATCGTCAAGCTCGAGCTTGATAAGGTTGCCGAACGCCTCAAGGAACATAACCTCGTTCTCACCGCGACCTCCGGCGCTCTCGGCACTCTGGCAGACTTGGGTTATGACGCCGAGTTTGGCGCCCGCCCGCTACGCAGGATTATCCAGCAAAAGGTGGAGGATCCGCTTTCGGATAAGCTCTTGAGTGGTGAATTCCACGATGGAGACGCAATTGAAGTTATCATGAACCCGGAAGGCGAAGTAGTTCTCGAACGGGCAAGTGAAGAAGAAGAGCAAGAAGCGCCCGCTGTATAACAAAGTAGTTTCCAGCAGGGGCAGGTCACAAGCCTGCCCCTGTGTTTTTCGTAATACTTCGTTAATAATATTTGACAGGTAGATGTTGTCTGAGTGATGAAGAAATCTGAAGAGGAGTGATGATATGGAACAGAATTTGATGACCGCAACGTTTGCAGGTGGATGTTTCTGGTGTCTCGAAGCCGTGTTCGACCAGATCAAGGGCGTGGAATCGGTGGAATCTGGTTACACCGGCGGAGTTGTTAAAAATCCGTCTTACGAAGAGGTTTGTAACGGCGATACGGGACATGCAGAAGCTGTGCAGATCCGCTATGATGGAAATGTGGTTTCCTATCAGGACCTGCTGAATGTGTTCTTCGGCATCCACGATCCCACCACGCTGAACCGCCAGGGCGGCGATGTGGGCACCCAGTATCGGTCCGCAATCTTCTATCATAATGAAGACCAGAAGAATATCGCCGAGAAATTTATCAAGGATTTGGAGATGGAAAAGGTTTTCGATAACCCCATCGTGACCGAGGTCGTTCCCTTGGACAAGTTCTATGTTGCCGAGGATTATCATCAGGAGTACTTCGCCAAGAATCCATACCAGTCGTATTGCCGGGCGGTGGTCTCACCCAAGGTAGCAAAGTTCCGCAAGCATTTTCATGAATTGCTCAAAGTAGAAGCGGTGTAAGTTAAGCAGACCCTTAGGATTGGAAAGAACCTGAGGGTCTTTTTTGTTATACTTGCCGTCTGTTTATGAAAGAGACTCGCACTCCAAGCTTTTACGTTCGCGAAGTCCCGATTGAGGGGGACATGGTGCTCGCGCCCATGGATGGCTACTCCGACTGGCCGTTCCGGTCCATTTGCCGCGCGTTAGGTTCGGCAATGAGCTACACGGAATTCGTCAAGGTGGAAAAGATCCTTAGCCGCTCGAAGGAACCTGCCAAGCGACTCTATTACGAAGAAGCCGAGCGACCGATTACCTTCCAAATTTACGGCGATGACCCCGACCTGATTCTGGAAGCCGCGTTGCGAGTGCAGCAACTCAACCCAGATATTATCG
>JBKPQD010000356.1:0-3437 GCA_046733915.1 Chloroflexota bacterium | reverse complement strand
CGTTTGAGGAAGAAAGAAAGGTAACCATGGCAGCAGGGATCAACACCGGTTTGGCTTTACAGGAAGTATTGATCGTGATCCTTTTTATTGGTTTACCGATGATTTCCTTGATCCACCTGGCGAGGAAAAGATTGACCGGCTCGCCTTTGGCAATCTGGACGTTGATAATTTGTGTTGTGCCACTCTTGGGTTGCGTTGCCTATGGGATGGTGAGACCCACTGCCGAGAGTAGAGTTTGAAAAAGGATTTTTTATATTTACAACTCCGTGACCTGCCGTACTTCCGCGGATTTCTGCGCGCGGTAGAAAGCACGTACTATCAGGATCTGCCGCTGCCCGCGCCCGTCTACGATGTGGGATGCGGCGACGGGCATTTCGCCTCTCTGACATTCGACCAGAAAATCGACGTGGGACTCGACCCGTGGCACGGACCGATCCATGAAGCAAAAAAGTTTGGCGCCTATAAATCGCTGGTCGAAGCGGACGGCGCCAAGTCGCCCTTCCCCTCCGGGTACTTCGCCAGCGGATTCAGCAACTCTGTCTTGGAACATATTCCGCACATCGAGGCGGTGCTGGCCGAAACAGCGCGTGTATTAAAGAAGGACGCGCCCTTTTACTTCTGCGTGCCGAATACAAGATATCTCAGCGAGCTTTCCATCTCCAATGTGTTAGGCAGGAGTTATACCGAATGGTTTCGAAAAATCTCGCGCGTTCACCATGCTGATGAGCCAGAGGTCTGGAAGGAGCGGCTGGAGCGCGCGGGTTTTACGCTTGAGCGCTACTGGCATTATTTTTCGCCTGCTGCGATGCGCGTGTTAGAATGGGGTCACTATTTTGGCGTTCCCTCTGTATTTGCCCGAGTCCTCACCGGCAAATGGATCATCGCCAGAACACCCTGGAACTTGTGGCTAACAAAAAAATATGTGAGTCAGTACGCTTCCTCACAACCTGTGGAAGATGGAACATTCACTTTTTATATCGCCAGAAAAAGGTAGAAACCTAAACAATTAAACACGTACACACGGAAGTAAGTTTTTACCTGTGTACGTGTTTGCCTGTATAGTTGTGTACTTATCCCATGCCGTTCGACGAAAAGTATTTTTCCACGCATACCTATGCAAACGTGACCTTTGCCAAGTACAGCATGTACTGGTGGTCCAATCGCTTCCAAGCCATACTGGCGCGGCGCTACGGCAAACGCGGTACGCGTCTCCTGGAGATCGGCTCGGGTATGGGACATTTGGTGGGTCAGCTTGAGAATACGTTCGAGACATACGGGATGGACCTCAATCACTGGGCCGTCAAACAATCCAAGTCCGTGATCAGGTCCACCCAGCTGCAGACTGCCAGTGCCCAGGAGCTGCCTTTCAGGGACGACTCATTTAACGTGGTTATCATCAAGCACATTGTGGAGCACCTGCCGGACCCGCGTAAAGCGATCCAGGAGATCGGTCGGGTGACCGAACCCGGTGGGACGCTCATTCTCGCCACGCCGAATCTCGATTCGCTGCTCAAGCCGTGGAAAGGCGACAAGTGGATCGGCTACCAGGACCCCACGCACATCTCGCTCAAGCGGCCTGCGGAATGGTTGTCTTTCATTAGAGAGGCGGGCTTCGAGCTGGTCAAAGTATTTGCCGACGGATTTTGGGACGTGCCTTATATCCGTCTTGTGCCAGCGCCCATCCAAAAATTATTCTTCGGCTCCCTGGGCGGGCTCCAGGCGATCACCGGCTGGATCTTTCTTCCCATGCGCTGGGGAGAGAGTGTTTTGGTGATCGCGAGGAAGAAATAACAAGGATGCGCAATTCGCGGAACTTGATTGGTCACGCTGTGGGAGCATTCGTCGCGACGGAAGAGTCTCATACTTGGATCATCAGGAATCCTTCGCAGGGCAAACAAAGTACGCCTGCCTCGCTCAGGATCATAGTTTTAGGCAGAAGAGTTAAGCGTTTGTGGAGATGAATGACTAGCGAGCCTCCGAATCCAGATCAATATCCGCTGGGAGAACCCAGCGTGTTGGATTATGTAAAGTCGCTGTTTCACTTCCGGAATGGCGAACGGATTCAGATTCCTGAGTTTGTGGAGGATGAGGAACTGTCAGGGGACGGCAATCAGCCATCGGTGACAGATTTAGAGTGGATCGAAGCACAGCCAAAAGTCAATGCTGCTGAACAACCTACACCTTCCAACCTTCCAATCGCATTCCCGTGGCGCTCGCTCCTGACATTTTTCCTCGCATTCCTAGGGCAGCAACTTTTGGAACCCCCAGCCGGTCTTGCACCGCTCGGATATGCATTCTATATCGCTGCGCTGGGTGTATTGGTCTGGGCGATCCAGCGCGGCGAATGGACATTGCCTGCCCTGGCGGAATCATCCAACGCCAGCGATCCACTCACCTATCGTCCGATTCAGGCACTTGCCGGCGTGGCGCTGATTCTCTTTGCATTTATCAGTTTTACAAATAACCTGTTCACAGTTTTTAATGTCCTGCTTTGGTTGGCAGCCATTGTGCTTTTTATTTGGGCGTTTTGGCTGAAGCGACCCTACATACGTCGAAGGATAGCAAACGATCAGCCATTCCTGCAACGCCACGGATGGACGATCCTCCTCATCACGGCAACCGCACTCGTCTTCTTCTTTCGCTTTTACCGCACCGTGGATGTCCCACCAGAACCGTTCAGCGATCATGCCGAAAAAATCCTGGATGTGTATGATGTTTCGCAAGGACAAACCCATATCTTCTTCATCCGCAATACGGGACGCGAAGCGTTTCAGATGTACTGGACCCTGCTCATCTCGTGGATCTTTGGTACGGGCCTTTCGTTCCTGAGCCTCAAACTAGGGACCGCCATCCTTGGCTTTTTGACTCTACCCTTTGTGTATTTGCTCGGCAAAGAGATCGGCGGTCAACGGGTGGGACTCTTTGCGTTCGTGATGACCGGCATTGGTTACTGGCCGAATGTGATCAGCCGCGTCGGGTTGCGCTTTCCGCTCTATCCGCTGTTCGTCGCGCCCACGCTTCTTTACCTGATCCGTGGCTTGCGGACGCGCAACCGCAACGACTTTCTCCTCTCCGGCTTGTTCCTCGGGCTCGGCTTGCATGGCTACAGTCCGTTTCGGATCGTGCCGCTCGTCGTCATCGCCGCGTTCGTCTTGTACTGGCTGCATGACCAGTCTAAGGGCGTGCGCAACATCTCGGCCGTCTGGCTTTTGTTGCTCACTTGGGTCTCTTTATTTGTATTCACGCCTCTTTTGCGCTACTGGATCGATAACCCGGCGCAGTTCAGCTTCCGTGCTATGTCGCGTTTGAGCGGCGTGGAAAACCCGATCACGCAGCCGATCTGGAAGATTTTCATTTCGAATGTCTGGCGCGCCTTGAAGATGTTCAACTTGGACGACGGCGAGATCTGGGTCCATTCGGTGACTCACCGTCCCGCC
>JBKPQD010000355.1:0-8246 GCA_046733915.1 Chloroflexota bacterium | reverse complement strand
CATTCGGCGATTTTCGGAAAGTCTTCCCCAATGACGTATATATCTTCCGATTCAGGCGTGCCGATTTTGTGATACCAGACTTGCTGGTAGAAATCGAGATCTTCTTCGGGTCGTTCGCCAGGACGCGGGTAGCGGGTGTAGTACACACCCTCGTTGTTCTCCGCCCAGGCGAAACTACCACCGCCAGTCGGGACTTGGACGCGCTGGATCACATCTGGAAGTGGCTGGCTGGTTTCGACGTCGTAAATATAGAGATCGCCGCGTTCGCTGCCGCCCTTTGACAGGGAGATGGCTACTTTTTTCCCATCGAGGGATGCCACATAAAAGTCAATTGCTGTGCCGCCTGTCGGATCGAGCTGGTTGGGATCCAGCAACACGCGCTCGGTAGCGAGATCGTCCACGGAGGTCAGGGTGACCAGCAATGGCTGTTGTAGCGGGGGTTGCCTTTTGATCGCAAAAATCCGTCCCGGGCGGATTTGAAGTGCACCGTATTGCGGTGAGGCTTCTTCATAGATCGTTTTAAGCTGTTCATAGAATGCGGCGCGCTGTGGGACAACATCCAGCGTTTCGCGCACCAATTTGTTTTGCGCTTCGGTCCATTCCTTCACCTTTGGATCTTTGGCATTCTCCAGCCAACGATAGGGGTCTTGCACCGGGATGCCATGATATTCATCGGTGACCGGTTTGCTGGGAGTTTCAGGATAGTTCATACTTTTCTCCAATTGAATTGATTTACACCTACCACTGGATTGATGATCGCAAATTATCTCTGCTGATTCAAAAGGTAGCTTACCCATTAAACGATAAAGGCGGACAGTTGTCCGCCTTTATTTTCAAACCGCATTATTCCAATATGCCTCGGTCGACAAATGCTTGTCGCACGGCGTTGGCAACGGAATCATTGTAAAGGGTCTCAGCTGCATTTACGGTCGCTTGTGCGGCGGCAGGCATGGATGTGTCGGCCGCGAAGGAGAACTGCGCGTAGAGAATGATCGTGTCTGCGGTTTCGTGACCGAGCGCATTGCGGATATCCCACAAGGCACGTGACCAGATCTGTCCATCGTGATGTACGCGTCCGTTCAGATCTTCGGGATAGTGCAAATCCCGATCGACGCGGCGCAAACAATGTGGTGTGGTCGAAGTATACGAGACCGAGTCCCAATCTGCCACACAAGCGGGATCGGCTGTCGGCGCGATCACATTGCTGACCGTAACAGCCCAATAGTCCCCGAAGCCTTCGCCAATCGCCCCGGCTTCCGCCGAGCTTCCAAAGTTGGCGACCTGCGAAGCCTGAATCGCATGACCGTATTCATGCAGAATCACTTCGGCATCCTCGGCGTCGTCCACACCGCCTTTGCCGAAACGCAGGACATCATGCTTGTCCCAGGAATAAGAATTATCCTGCCCCCACTGGTTGATGCGGACATCCTGTGATTCCTTATTGATCGCCGGATAGATCCCCGAGCCAAATCCCAAGCTCTGAATATATTTCTGTGCCTCTGTGACCCAATAGTACGCCATGACCTGTTCAAAGCGGTCATCGTCACGGGTATAGAGGAAAGTGTTGTCTGGAGAATAAGCCGGATCTCCTGTTTCATTCAGGACATTAACCCAATCGCCGCGCAGATAGCCGCTGCCATCCAGGTTTGTGAGCTGGACGATATGATAGGCAGGCTGCAATGCTGGATAGTTAGCATCCTTCTGATCGGTCAGAGACTGATCGCCCAGATCTGCAACCGGATTGGGAAGGAATACCTGTCCGCTGCCGGTTGTCAATCCGGTCCCACCTTTGTCTGCGGCTGCTCCACTGGTGAAGATAGCAAGCAGAACAAGCACAATGAAACTCGCCTTTGCAAATCGGATCTTCATTTCGTGCCTCCTTGGAATGGGGAATCTGAAACAAGTATATACCACTATGTAAGACTGCACATTAATCTGAAGTAGGGGCGAACAAACTGGTACACGGACAATCTAGAATGTATGGCGATTTATTCTATATATCGGCTGAGCTGCCCTCCGACTTAATCTTGTTGGAGTACTCGTCACCCTGAATGAAATTATCGTTTCAGCGTTCTATATTTCACACGGTGTGGGGTGAGGTCCTTCCCGTATTTTTCCATCATCAGCGCTTCGTAATCTGACCAGTTGCCCAGGTACATCTTTGCGGTGGAGTCGCCTTCAAAGACGATCAGATGTGTGCAGATGCGATCAAGGAACCAGCGGTCATGACTGACGACCAGCGCCGTACCGGCGAATTCCTCCAGGGCCTCTTCCAGAGCACGTAGCGTGTTGACGTCGAGATCATTGGTTGGCTCGTCTAGTAATAATACATTCGCGCCTTCGGTGAGAGTCTTGGCTAAATGAACACGATTACGTTCTCCACCGGACAGGATGCCAACTTTCTTCTGCTGGTCTGCGCCGAGGAAGTTGAACGATGCGGCATACGCGCGTGCATTGATCTTACGCTTACCCAGCTCAAGGGTATCCGCACCCTTTGAGATTTCCTCGTAAACTGTTTTGTCAGGGTCAAGCGTGCGCGATTGGTCTACATAGGCAATCTGGACCGTTTCACCGATTCTGATCAGACCGCTGTCCGGTTGCTCTTTGCCGATGATTATTTTTAGCAAGGTCGTCTTGCCCACCCCATTTGGACCAACAATCCCGACAATGGAGCCGGGCGGAACAATCGCCGTAAACCGGTCCAGGATGAGACGCTCGTCAAAGGATTTCGTCAGATCGTCAAACTCGAAGACAATATCCCCCAGCCTCGGTCCAGGTGGGATATAGATTTCCAGATCTTCGCGGCGCGCTTCGGCTTCCTGGTTCAGTAGCTTTTCATAGGCGTTGACGCGCGCCTGTCCCTTCGACTGGCGTGCCTTGGGCGACATGCGGATCCATTCGAGCTCACGCTCGAGCGTCTTCTGTCGTTTCGATTCGGATTTCTCCTCGAGGCGGACGCGCTCCTGCTTTTGTTCGAGCCAGGAAGAGTAATTGCCCTTCCAGGGGATGCCATAGCCGCGATCCAGTTCAAGGATCCAGCCGGCGACGTTATCGAGGAAGTAACGGTCGTGGGTGACAGCGATGACGGTGCCTTTATAATCCCGCAAATGATGCTCCAGCCACGCCACCGACTCGGCATCCAGGTGATTGGTGGGCTCGTCGAGCAACAGGATATCAGGTTCGGTCAGCAGCAAGCGGGTGAGAGCAACGCGGCGACGTTCTCCGCCCGATAACACCTGGATCGGTGTGTCTGCTGGTGGACAGCGCAACGCGTCCATAGCAAGCTCGAGGCGGCTATCCAGATTCCAGGCGTCGACCTTGTCGAGCTGTTCCTGCAACTTCGCTTGTTCGGCGACGAGGGCATCGAAGTCTGCATCGGGTTCGGCAAACTTGGTATTGACTTCGTCATAGCGAGCGAGCAGGTCGACGATCGGAGCAACAGATTCTTTCACAACTTCGATGACTGTTTTCGACTCGTCGAGCTTGGGCTCCTGTTCGAGCAGCCCCACACTGTAGCCCTTGCTCATGGAGATCTCGCCGATATAATCCTTGTCGACACCTGCCATTATACGCAGCAGCGTAGACTTGCCAGCGCCATTCAAACCGAGCACGCCGATCTTAGCGCCATAATAAAAGCCGAGCGAAATATCGCGCAGGATTTGTTTATTGGGCGGGACAATCTTTCCTACGCGGTTCATAGAATAGATCACTAGAGATTCGTTGGTCATAGTGGTGGGATTTTACTCTATGATTGATTTATGATGGTGTAGCGATGAATTTTCACCTCAAAGCAGGTTGAGCCGTTTCACAACGCGGACGAGTTGGATCTTGCTTCGAGCGACAGGATACTGCTTACCGATGGACTCTGTCCAAACCAAGATTTCGCACCCCTGACCAGAATCAATAACCAACTGAACGTAATGATCTGCAGCGGAAGCCAGCCGGATAATGTATATCGCCAAAAGGGAACACTAAGTGCCAAGGGAACAAATATTCGTGTTGCGACAGTGGCAACCAATCCCATCCAAGAAAACATAGGCCGGCGGAACAGACTCAATGTGAGCGCAAGCACACAGGTCAACACCCAAAGTGGATATAAGTGTGGATACCACAGACTCATCCAATCATTAACGTTGCGCTGGAGGTGAATTAATGGTGGGATGGAAATATTCTCGGCATCGAAATACTGAATCACCGTTGAATTGCTCCAGGTCGGTTCGTCTGGTAGGGCATATGTGATCTTATGTGTGATTTCAGGGCGCAGGCCCGTCTTGAGCTTGAGAAATAATAATTGAAGCGCCAGGTCCTTGTTGTGACGGATCGAATCCACGGCAGCGCTGTTCAACAGGCTGATGGCTTGCTCGGTGGTATACCCAGCTTGAATCAATGCCGGATACGTTTCCCAGCCGGTGGCAACTCCGCTTTTGTCGGTGATTGTGATTGGATAGCGTGCGGTCAATTGCTTGACCTTTTGTATCGCCGGTGAATCCGGATTGGAAAACGCCAAATGGCTGGCATCTCCGTAATAGACCCATCCATCATAAAGCACGATGCCGAAATAATTGCTCATGCCGAAAAATCCATAGATCCGTTTATTATGAGCAGACCACCAAATCACAGGCAGGATCGCGAGCAACAATGCCAGAGATAAATGAAGGAAGGATTTTCGCAAATCGAGAGAACGGTTTTGTAACCAGCGCCAGGTAGATTCTGCAAAGAGGGTGAATGTTCCGATCAACAGCAGAAGAACATTTTCAGAGCGTAGCAGGATCGCAAAAGAACTCGTGAGCAGCGTGGCAAAGATCCAGCGCGCCTGCATACTTTCTATGGCCGAGAGGAGAAAGGTGCAGAACAGAAGTACAAGAAGCATATTCGGTACATCGGTCATGACGTAGTTAGCGTAAAAGTAAAGATCCGGGGAGAGCACGGCTGCCAGTCCACTCAAGAACGCGACGCCACGGTTACGACTGATCTGCCAGCCCAATCGGTAACCAACCGGAATGCAAGCCAGCGCGAGTAAATGGAGCATAATTTTCATCCCCGCCGGATTCCTGCCGAACAAAAGCAGGACCGGCGCGAACAAAAATGTAGAGGCAGGTCCGACCACCATCGAGACGCCATCCAAGTTTTTGTATTTCAACAGATGTGCTGCCCCTTGCAGGAAGGAGAGGCTGTCCGAGCTCAACAGGAGGGGAGTCGCGAAGAAGTTCATCAGGTGGAGGACAAATCCAAGCAAGAGTAGCGCGCTTAGAGCCGGGCGCCGCCAGGCGTCTGCTCTGGCAGGCGCGTCTGATCCCCTTGTCCATGTTTGCCCGAGTTCTTGAAGGATAAGGAGAAAGAGAATCAACACGCCAAAGCTTATGATATCGAACACAATCAATGCAGGCAGGAAAATGCTATTCGAAATGCCGCGATACCTGGATGCGAATTGAACCATCGAATTACCGTTGTCGCGGCCGTGCAAATCGGACTGGATCGTTTCGCGCCCATAAGAAATGCTGACCGCGCCGCTCCGCTGGCTGGTCGTAAATAACAGCGAGACCGGTGTATTGACAGGGCTCTTGAATGACACGGTGATCGGCTGAGAGTTCTGCCCTGCATATAGGATACCATCGCGTTCCTGCCAATGGTTTTGCAGTGCAGTTTGTCGCAGCGGGATGACTGCCCCATTCACTTTTAGTTCGAGCAAGCTCAGGGTCTGATTTTGTGACAGGCTCGGCGTAATCGTAATCATTTGGTAACTGGCGGGTGGACGATAAGCGCGCCAAGTAAGGAAGGCGCTGATTAACAATGCACCCACACCAAACACGATGAACTGCTTTTTGGAAAATTGCGACAGATGCAAGCGAAACATTTTAAGAAGCTGGTGGATTCCCACCGCGAGCATTGGCACAACGATCAGGAAAAGAAAAAGTGATTTGGCAGCGGACAATTCCCAGAAATTAAATACATGATGGGCTGCGCTTAAAAACATGATCCCCGCGAATAGAAACGGAACGAGATTTCCTCGCCCGTGTTTCGTTCGTTCCCAGAAAGACTTAAGCATGAGCAATGGGATTTTACCTTATGCCTAACTATGGTATTCTAATTGAGGTACCTACTTCACGAGAAGCCATGGAGATAAGCGATGAAATCAGAAACAATCACATCGCGGTGTCAATGCCGGGACCGTGCCGTATGAGGAAGTGATTCTATTTTTTATCGATGAGCCGGGGATGGAACCACAACCGGAAGCAAAAGAGTTCAACGAATCATCCTCTTTGAATAAGAAAGGCTGTACTCTTATCCATGATCACCATTGACCAACTCAACGCCCGCGGGGAAGGCTACCTGCCCGGCATGATCGGTATTGAGTTCACGAGTATCGAGCCGGGACGATTGACCAGCCGCCTCGCCATTCGTCCCGAATTGCTTGCTCCCAACGGCTATCTGCACGCCGCGACGGTTATTGCTTTGGCGGATACAACCTGTGGTTACGGAACAATTCATAATCTTCCTGGCGGCGGTGAGAGCTTCACCACCATTGAGCTGAAGAGTAATTTTCTGGGCACTGCCCGCCAGGGAGTTATTGCTTGTGTTGCCACAATTGTCCACCATGGACGAACGACTCAGATATGGGATGCCCAGGTGACCGATGAAGCCAGCGGCAAGACCATGGCGTTGTTCCGGTGCACGCAATTGATCCTCTATCCACGACCGTGAACACTTAAAGCAGTAGATCCTGAATGACCAGGAGGGAACAACTTAGGGTCGACCGGTGTAATTACACTGAGGAGATCCTTTGAATGACCAATCTCAATATAACATCCGATAGCCATCTATCGAGTTACTGGCGTGTTGCCTGGCAGAGTGCCCTGGCAACCGGCGCCTGTCTCGGGCTACCCATCGTGCTGATGTTCTGGATGGTTGTTCTGGCAGGCGCAGCACCATCCCCATTCCTGAATAATGTTCTCAGTCTACTGCAGAATACCTGGTATCCGTTTGCCAACGAAAACCAACCGTCTACACCAGTGCATGACTTCCTGATGATGCTTCAACTGTACGTGACACCGGGGAGCATTGCCTTATCGCTGGGAATTCTTGGCTGGTCGTTTTTGTTTAGCAGGATCAGCCGTTATCGTCCATGGTGGCGGATCCTGGCGGCAGGCATGGTTGGGGTCTTCCTTGGAAAATCGCCCATCGACTGGCTGGATGGATGGATTCAACAGGCGCCCCCTCCATATGGCTGGTCGCTACACATGCGTTTTGCGACCTTCCTCAGCCTCAGTGTATTGAGTGTTGCCGTGGCGACCGGACTTGCCCTCGGCCTGGTATTACGGGATGGAAAAGCGAGCCTGATCCTGGCATCAGCCAGCGGTGCGGCCTCGGCCCTGGCTGTAGTCCTTGTCGATCGAGTGTTATGGACTCTTCATGTGCGGATCGGGCATGGAAATCTCGCCATGCCAAAGCTCACAGCTCTGGGAACCATGGCTGCTGCCATTGCTGGTGGTGCCGTTCTTGGTGTCCTGTTTACTTATTACGGCCGGAATCAAAAATCGGATGACATCCGTCCCGCTCAACCTGGCATAGCAGAACGCCTCGAATCTAAGTGGTCCAATTAGCAGATGAAGCCGACCCCGTCAGACCCTTTTATCAAAGAAAACTCCCAGATCAAACCTCGGAGTTTTGTTTGACAGCTGGCCTTCGTTGTTGCATCAAGAGCAGAACGGAAGCAATGATTCCCAACAGGGCGGCGATCATTAACAACGCCGGGCTGACAGAAGTGTCATACACTACTACATCCGCAGTTCCAACGGCAATCAAAAAGCCAGTTAGCAGAACATAAACAACCTTCCTCCAGGTCTCCCTGTGAGAGGCAAAGAAAACAGCGGCCGCCCATGCCACAATTCCTCCGAGCATAAAGTAGTACAGCGGATAATCACCATCGAGTCCCAGCAGGGCTGTGTTGGCTCCATCGATCAATAAAAATAGCACCAGAGCGATCCAGCCAAAGTTTCTAGGCGTCTTGCTCCGCCAGAATAATATGCCAGTGAGAATAGCAACAATGCCGTACAGCACCCAGAAATACTTGGCAGAGTCGTATCCCTGCCAGACGAACACCATGCTCGCTAGGCTGCTGACGATCAAAGAGATGGCTAACAGCAGCAAAAACAGATTTCGACTTTTACCAGTCCGGGGGAAGATTGACAGCCTCGTTACTGCTGAGCCTGTCTCTTATACACATCTCCGAGCCCACGAGACTTCAA
>JBKPQD010000354.1:0-5056 GCA_046733915.1 Chloroflexota bacterium | reverse complement strand
AACAAAATAATGGCAATGCCAAAATTGTGCCCGACAATATCATAGATCCATAACAGGACACTGGTAAAAAGGGAGATAAAAAGATCCCACATAGTTCCTCTTAATTATTGTGGCTTGAAGGCCCATGCCTGACGACCGTTGAAGTCGTATGCATACAAATAGTTATCGGCACCCAGTGGAGAGACAAGGACAAGATTATCCACAACAACCGGGGTGGTGTAAATTTTGCCACCAGGCTGACCCCACAGCTTGGACTGCCCCTCCTTGGTTACTTCATAAATCGCGCCGGATTCGGTAGCGACCAGAAATGCGTCGTTCACCAAAAGCGGGCTGGTCGTAATCGGTCCATCGGGCTGGATGGGATTCCAATTATATTTTCCTTCGTCGACATTGTAAGAATAGAAATTTCCCTGTAGATCACCAAAGTAAAGATTATTATCTACAAAGGTAGGCGTTCCCCATACCCAGCCATTCGTCTTGCCGACAGATTGATGATCGCCTGTAGAAGGATTGAATTTTTCGAGCTGGGCTGCAAAGGAGCCAACATATAAGTTCCCATCGGAGGCAAGGACTGGGGAATTGGGAATGGCACTGCCCAGATCCTTTTTCCAGACCACGTCGTACGAATCCTTGTCAATCGCAAAAATACTGTGATCGAGTGAATTGACGAAAACTAACTTGCCATCGGTGACCGGTTGTCCCCATAAACGTCCAGCCAGGGGAATGACCTTTACAGGCTGTTTTCCGGACTTGCTGTCGCTTAGATCAAATACATACAGATTGCCATCGGCGTTTGGAGCGAAAAGGCGGTTATCCACCGCCAAGGGCGCAGCCACCCAATGGTCCTTTGCGCCACTAAAAATCCACGCCTCTATAGGGGAATTGGTCTTCGGATCCATCACACCCGGATTGATGGCGATCAGGCTATGATCCGTCCCGGCACTGCCCACGATGACCAGTCCATCGGCGGTGACAAGTGGTGTGGAATAGAAAAGCTTTTTTGCGCTGCGGCTTCCAGGATAGTGCCAGAGTTCCTTGCCATCTTTTAAACTGACCGCATAGACAAGCGAGCCATCCGCCAGATAGGCAGTGTCATTGCTGGCGGTCAGCCCAGGCCAGGTGGTACCACGGACGGCTCCGCTCGAGCATGCGCTCAACAGGATCACGGCCAGCAAGGACATTGTCAGAAATAAAAATTTCTTGCTCATTGAAAGGTTGATACTCCTATGGGACGGGGTCGTAGCCCCCGGGATTGAACGGGTTGCAGCGCAACACGCGCCAGCCGGCCATCAAGGAGCCTTTGATCGCTCCGTATTTATAGACAGCCTGATAGCCATAATGCGAGCAGGAAGGATAAAACCGGCAAGTATCGGGGGGAAGTCCGCGTGAGAGGGTCATCTGATACAGACGGATGAGAGCCAGGACGATGATACGTGGCCAATTGAAAATAGTCCGCGGCAGATCGCGTAGCCGCGGTTCATTGGGATACTCGTGCCAATGAGTTTCATGATTCATTCGTGGAGATCAAAATATGTGCGCGTCCCAGCAGGTTGAGCAGAGCCTGACGGGTCTCTTCCAAAGTAGCTGTCACCAGTCCAGGACGGGCAATCAGGATCAAATCCAGATTGGAAGCGATGTTCGGAAGCAGGGTCCGTATGGCTTCGCGCAGCAAGCGTTTTGTCCGGTTACGATGAACGGCTGTCCCTACGGTCCTTCCAGCCGCCACCCCAACTTTCACGCGTGGCTGGTCCACAGGATTGCTTCGCCGGTCATGAGTCTGCACTATCAACACAACAAGCGGGTGGGCATAGGACTTGCCGGAACGCCGCACCCGCTTGAAGTCTTCGGACCGGGTCAGACGAAACTTTCTCTGCACCCGTCACCTCGAACCCGCTGGAATAGAACTGCCGCCTACCAGCGGATCTTCTTCACGTGCTTGTTGGCAGTCACCGTTAATTGCTTGCGACCGCGCAGACGGCGGCGTTTGAGAACTGCACGCCCGTCTGCGGTTGCCATGCGGTTACGGAACCCATGGACTCGCACACGGCGGCGGATTTTCGGTTGATACGTACGTTTCACCATTCTTCGTTCCTCACTTTAAAATACTGCTTCTAGGTTTTGGTGCAGTATTAATATTCTATCCGTCTTAATCGGCACGACATTATACCGTAAGGGTTCTGATTCGGTCAATTGAAGGGTGTTATTCTTTCCTCTTCCCATTCCGGGTGGGATAGACAGGAAATGCCAGCAACTCCGAGAGCTTTTGGGCGCCTTCCGGGCTGGCAACCGCAATGATCTCATCTTCGGCTTCGAGGACGCTATCGCCGCGCGGCAGAGTCATGACGCCATCGCGAATGATGGCGGCGATCACGCAGTGTTCTGCCAAGTCCATATCTTTGAGCGGGACTCCAATTGCCTTGGCTCCCTGCGGGACCTTTTCCTCCACGACCGAGTAGCGACCGCGGCGGATCTTGAAGATGGTCATCATATCCCCCAGGGACATTTCCTCCTGGATGAGATGTGCGAATACATCGGCGGAGTTGAGAGACACATCGACGCGGAAATTTTCATTGAAGAGCCAGGCGTTGTTAGGATTATTCACACGCGCGATCGTGCGTGGTACCTCAAACTGCGTTTTGGCAAGATAACAGATCACCAGATTGGCAGAGTCATTACTCGTTACCGCGGCCACAGAATGGGCATCGCGGATCCCGGCTGCTTCCAACACATCCGGCGCAACCGGATTGCCTTCATAAATCACCTCTGTGGGAAGCTCCTGATGCAGATAGGTCAACAGATCACGGCGATGCTCGACCAGGCGGACCGTATAATTTTGATTGATCAACAGGCTGGCAAGTCGCGCCCCGGTGCGCCCGCCGCCCGCAATAAGTACGTTCATTTTGCCTCCGCGTTTCCAGAAAGACGCCCTGTCAGCGCACCGATACCCTCAAAGGTGGAACTGACATTGAGCAGATCGCCCGTCTGTAGTTTCATGTCTCTATCAGGCAGGGATGACCTTCCAGCTCTCGATATAGCCACCGGGTAGCAATCTTGGAGCGGACCCAGTAGTTCGTTCAAGGTGCGTCCATCCCACTCGTCCGGGATTTGGACCTCATACACTTCCACTTCTCCGTTTCCTGCCGAATAAACCATTCGCTGGCTAGGATTTATCAAGATCTCTTCGACGCGCTGCGCTCCCCAATACGTGGAGCCCACGGTTTGCAAGCCAAATGCCTCGATGATGGGTCGCAGATTGGGATCGTAATTCCTGGCGACCACATTAGGAACATCATAAATGGCGCGGGCGGCATGTGCCACGACTGCGTTCAGGGTATCCGAATTTGTGACCGCAGCCAAGCCGTCTGCCTCGCGGATGCCCGCCCGTTCCAGCACTCCTTCCGCGAGACCTTCGCCCTCCAGGGTGCGGCCGCGAAAATCCGGATGGAGCCGGTTAAAGGACTCCTTGTCAATATCAACAGCCACGACGTGATGGCCATTCTTGAACAGGTGATAGCATAATTCGGCGCCGACGCGCCCACAACCAACGACAATAAAATTCATTGGATTACTCCTTCTCCTCATGGGTATGGACGTGATAGGGAACATCCGTCACGACCACACCATGTCTGGATAACAATTCCTGACGCAGGACATCTGCGGTTCGCATGTGCAGTGCGTTATGCCAGCGCTTCGAGGGAATGAACTGCGGCACAACCACGGTAATTGTCTCATTCGGCTGGCGCTTATCAATGATGTCTTGTATATATACGAGCAAAGGCTCCACAAAGAGACGGAAAGGGGAATCTAAAATAATAAGACGTGTGCCTTCCCCCCACGTCTTCCATTTTCTTCGTACCTTATCCGTCTCGGATGGATCAATCGAAATATGGACGGCGGTCACATCATCAGAAAGCAGCTTGGCATAGCGCAGGGCTTCCAAAGTGCCCTGATGAATCCCGCTGATCGGCATGATGACACGGTGACGAGTATGCCGGGCAGGCAAACCACTGAATCTTTCCAGGGTGAGATGCGATGCCAGATCCTTGTAATGGCGGTGAATCGTAAAGAAGATCGAAACAAGGATCGGGATGATAATCAAGATGACCCAGGCACCTTCCCGGAACTTGGTAAGGGCAAAGACAATCATCACGATCAATGTACAGACGGCGCCAAAACCATTCACGAACATCTTAAAGCGCCAGCCCTTGTCATAGCGCAAGATGGAGCCGGGCTCTACGATCTCCTCTCCCTGCTTCAGATGACCGATCTTCCGCCAGCGACGTGCCATGCCGGTTTGTGACAGAGTGAAGGAAAGAAATACACCAATTGCGTAAAGAGGAATGAGGCGGGTCACACTGGCGCGATTCACGATGATAAAGATCGAGGCAATACCGGAGAGGGTCACAATCCCATTGGAATACACAAGCCGGCTGCCGCGAAAGGTGAGCTGGCGCGGCAGAAAACCGTCTCCTGCTGCCAGGGCACTCAAGCGGGGGAAATCTGCAAAGGCTGTGTTGGCTGCCATGAGCAAAATCACGGTCGTCGCAGCGATCGTTGCGAGATACAACGGACCGCGCCCACTATAGACGGTACGTGTCAACTGCGAGATGATTGTTTCCTCTTCAGAAAACACACCACCGATGTGAGCCGTCAGATAGGAAATGCTGAGGAAAAGCGTTCCGAGGATAAGCGACATCCAGATCAGAGTGATCCCCGCGTTGCGAGTGCGCGGTTCGTTGAAGGCGGTGATGCCATTGGAAATGGCTTCCACACCGGTCAACGCGGTGGTGCCATTCGCAAATGCGTGCAGAAGCAGAAAGGCAGTGACCGGTGCAAGAGTGTTGGCAAGATGAAGTTCGGGCGGATTAACAACTGTTCCCAGCGTCCCTGTAAAATAACGGACCAAGCCAATCCCCACTGTGAGGAACATCATCACAACAAAGAAATAAGTAGGCACGGCAAATGCCATGCCCGATTCTTTTACGCCTCGCAAATTGACCAGCATGACGAGGATCACGGCTGCTATCGCCAGCACAATGCGATATTTATCCAGGTT
>JBKPQD010000353.1:0-8911 GCA_046733915.1 Chloroflexota bacterium | reverse complement strand
TTTGATTCATTTCATTTTTCTTCTCATCAACCCAAGTGAAAAGGCACGTCAGATTGCCGTGCATGAATTGACCATGCATATGAATACCGCGCTCACCGAGGAGTCCTTTGCTAAATTACGCGATGAACGGGACCATTATATGGTGAGCTTGCCGATGGAGATCGCCACGGGTGATGGTTTCCGCATTGGCTACAAACGGGATACCAAACATGAGCCGACAGGAATCTCTAGCAGCTACCTGAAGCGGGCGATGTCGGACCGGGAAGTCACCCGCCCGTCAATTTGTGAATGGAAGCAGGTGGTCTTAGACCCGGAACCGGGTTGGGTGCAATACAAAGGGTTATGGGGCGTTAAAAGTCCGTTGCGAGAAGAATCGGGTCCACCGGGCCCCAAATGGAACCGACCGGATAAGCGGTTTCTGATCCAACCCCGTAAACGCTGGGATAAAGCCTTGGAATGGCTGATGGAGTTGGAAAGCAGACAATAGACCAAGGTCGATCGATGGTCTACCGTTCTGATTCCCACCGTGCGTAGACTGCCTGTGACAATAATCTCCCCGCGCTCTGCTCGTGGGTGACCAATTCTCCGCTATCGATTATTCCGCCCAAGCCTTTCATCATTTCATCCATGGCTTGCGCCACGTGGATAGCTGATGCGCGCACGGCGTAAACTGTGGTCACCACAAACAACGGATTAGCACTTAAACATTCGCGACAGGTGCTCAACAGATCCGGTAGCGACTTGTACACTTCCCATACTTCCCCCTTGGGACCGCGTCCAAACTTGGGCGGGTCGAGGATAATGCCATCGTATTTCACGCCGCGCCGCGCTTCCCGTTGTGCGAACTTCACGGCATCGTCCACAATCCAGCGAATCGGCTTATCGTCCAGTTTGGACAATGTCTGGTTCTCCCGCGCCCAGCTCACAGATTTTTTTGAGGCGTCTACGTGAGTCACTTTCGCACCAGCTGCTGCGGCTGCCAGGGACGCGATGCCAGTGTAACCGAATAAATTTAGAACATGGATCTCCCTCGCCGATCGCGCGATCAACTCACTGAACCAATCCCAATGCGCGGCAACTTCTGGGAACACACCGAGATGACGACCAGGCGTTGTCATGACTTTGAACGACAAAAATTTATCAGGATTAGGGAGTGGATATCTCATGATCCATTGTTCATCCACCTTCTTTTTGAAATCCCAATGTCCGCCGCTCTCTTCGCCTGTAGGCATAAACACCGCGTGCGCATTCTTCCATTCCAGGTCCAGCGAACGTTTCCACATTGCCTGTGACTCGGGCCGGACAAAGACGTATTTGCCGAACCGTTCGAGCTTTTGTCCATCACCGGAATCGATCAACGCATAATCTACCCAGCGCGAAGATCCAAGAAAGGTAAAGGGGAAGGGTTGATCCATGAATGTAGGACTTAGGAGGGAGAAAACAAATCGGACCATTCCACTTGCTTTTTCACCCGTAAGTTGTATAATGTGGTAGGAAGTGGTAAGAAGTGGTAAACAAATGGAAGTGGACGCCGGCGCAACCGGCGTTCACCTGTTAAAAAGGAATTATAGCACAAATGTTCTTGGGTCAGTATCAGCATAACCTCGATGACAAAGGCCGCCTGATGATTCCGGCGCGTTATCGCGACTTGCTGGCGGCTGGCGCGTTCATCACACAGGGTTTCGATCGCTGCCTGATGGTGATGACCGATGCATACTTTCAAGATGTATATGCTCGCATAAACAGCATGAACATGGCTGACCCTGCGGCGCGTATGTTGCGCAGACTGATCCTTTCGAATGCCTACGCTGTCGACGTGGACAGGGTGGGGCGTATCCTCGTTCCGCAAAACCTGCGAGAGTTCCTCGGCATCAACAACGGCGAGCTTGTTGTCGCCGGGCAGGGCGAGTATTTTGAAGTGTGGACTCCTGAAGAATGGCAAGCACAGATGGAGAGGCTGCAAGACGTAGAAGCGAACGAACAACGCTTTGCCACGCTCGACTTTTCGAATCATGCGATGTAGGGGCAAGGAGACCTTGCCCTGGGCGAGATAACCTCGCTCGCACGGTTATGAATACACCGCATCAATCTGTACTTTACAAAGAGATTATACACGCGTTGCAACCCAGAAGTGGTGGACGGTACGTTGACGGCACATTGGGCGCGGGTGGCCATGCCCGCGGGATCATGGAGGCGTCTGCGCCAGATGGTGAGTTGCTTGGTTTGGATGTGGATCCCCAGGCAATGGCGATCGCTCGCAGGATCTTGGCTCCCTACGAGCATCGACTCCATCTGGCGCAAGCCTCCTATACCTCCCTCGCTGAAAAGCTGGCAGAGCTCGGTTGGGATGCGGTGGACGGCATAGTGCTCGATCTGGGCGCTTCGTCGATGCAGTTCGATACACCCGAGCGCGGCTTTTCCTTCCTGCAGGACGCGCCGCTCGACATGCGCTTTGGTCCGCAATTTACGCAGACCGCCGCCGACTTGGTAAACGAGTTATCAGAACGGGAACTGGCTGACTTGATTTACAAATTCGGCGAAGATCGCGAAGCACGCAAGATTGCACGAGCCATCGTCAAAGCCCGGCCGATCCAGACGACCCGCCAATTGGTCGCCGCCATCGAGAGCGTGTCACCCCGCCGCGGCGATCGCGTTCACCCGGCGACCCGGACCTTCCAGGCGCTGCGGATCGCGGTGAACGAGGAACTGGCTTCGATTGAAGTAGTCCTTCCGCAAGCACTAGCCGCCCTCCGGTCCGGCGGCAGACTCGCTGTGATCTCCTTCCACTCACTGGAGGATCGGATCGTCAAGGATTTTTTTCGTGAGCAAAGCAGGGATCTGGTCAATCCACCGTACGAACAGATTTATGCGGTGGAACGCAAGGCAACGCTGAAAGAGGTAAACCGCAAGCCATTATTGCCCTCGGAGGATGAAATCCAAAACAATCCGAGAGCGCGCAGTGCGAAACTTCGCATTGCTGAGAAAATATGATCGTTTTGTAGAGGATGGTTGCCCTCCCCTACAAAACGACAAATCGACCATCGCCCAAATGTAAAGGTCGTTATGCAAGGACAGGCTACTCAAATTATCCATGCTTACAGACAGGCTCCCTGGCGTGTTCAGCGCCAATGGGTGGCTGCTTTTTTGCTTCTTGTGATCGGCGCAGCCATGGTGGCGGCGCTGTATCTCGATGTGACGGCGCGGACTGCCATCGCTGGACGTGAAATCCAGGAGATGCGCTTCGAGATCACCACGATCCAGCGCTCCAATGCAGACCTGGAGACGCGGCTCGCCAAACTTACATCCACGTCCGAAATGCAGCGACGGGCTATTGCCCTGGGGTACCGCCCCGTCCAGCCCGGTGAATTGGATTATGTGGCTGTTCCGGGCTTTATTCCACCTGAGCCGGCGATTCTAAAGGCTGCCGAAGATGTCACCCTGCTGGAGCAGACTCTTCCATCTGAATATTCGCAATCGCTGATCGAATGGTTCGATGAGCAGATCAAAACCGGAGGCGCGCGGTAGAGCATGAGACAGCAATATGCCCTCCGCTCTCTCATTCTGGTGGGATGCTATGCCCTGGTTGGGCTGGCGATACTTGCCCAGATGATTCGTATTCAGAGCAGCACCGAAGCGCAGCTATTCCTCACCCAGGGGAATCGCTACTCGGGCGAGTTCCAGATGATGTATCCGGAACGGGGTGAAATTTATGACCGCAACGGACATTTGCTGGCCGGCAATCGCACGGTCTACGAAGTAGGTGTCAGTCTCAACGATGTGAAAGACCCGCAGGCACTGGCCTACACCCTCGGCACGTATCTCGGATTGCGCTACGAGGATGTGCTCAACCAGCTCACCAATGCGCCCGACACGTGGGAGTATGTGGTCGTGCAGGACTACGTCGGTGCCGAGACCGTCACCTCCCTGCAAGAGCTCATCAAACAAATGAACGACGCCGGTGACGATCGCCTCAATGGACTGGCGTTCAAAGCTCATTTCCAGCGCAGTTATCCCGAGAATGATCTGGCTTCCAATCTACTTGGTTTTGTTACCCGCGACGGGCGCGGTTATTTTGGCATCGAAGAAAAATACAACGACCTGCTGGCAGGCAACCCCGTGCAAGTCTGGGTGCCCAGCGATCCAAACAAAGCCACCGAGATCCCGCGCGTGCCAAACGGTACCACTCTGGTACTGACGATCGATCGCGATCTCCAGGCAAAAGTCGAGTCCATTCTCGATCAATCGCTCAAGCAATATGGTGCAGACAACGGCACGATCATCGTCATGAACCCGCGTGATGGCGAGATCATGGCAATGGCGTCCACGCCGCGCATGGATTTGAATAACTACAGCAATTATTTCACCCTTTATGACGATGGCAGCCAATATAACCGCTCGATCGGCATGGCATATGAACCAGGATCCGTCCTGAAAGTGCTGACCATGGCGGCTGCCATCGATACCCATACCGTCGCACCGAACACCACGTTCATGGATACTGGCGCGATCGAAGTCGGCGGCATTACCATCCGTAACTGGAATCGCGACGCCTGGGGGCAGCAGGATATGATCGGCTGCTTACAGCACTCCCTGAATGTGTGTCTGGCGTGGGTCTCCACACAAATGGGAATCAATAACTTTTACGGATACATGGAGAAATTCGGGCTGGGCCACCCAACGGGTATTGACCTGGCAGGTGAAGCGGCCGGCCGTCTCAAGGTCCCGGGTGACACGGACTGGTATCCCGTCGATTTGGGCACGAACGCCTTTGGGCAGGGCATCACCGTCACGCCCATGCAGATGCTGATGTCAGTCTCCTCGATAGCAAACGGTGGACGCATGGTCACGCCGCACGTCCTGTATTCGATGCTGCGCGACGGACATCAATACAACGTTCCCTCGCAATATGCAGGGTCGCCAATCAGCTCTGACACTGCCAAAACGCTGAGCGATATGCTTGCCGTCTCGCTCGAGCAGGAATCCTCCCAGGCGCTCGTGCCTGGATACCGCCTGGCCGGTAAAACGGGGACCGCGCAGATCCCCACTCCATCTGGTTACGACGCTACGCATACCAACGTGTCGTTCATCGGCTGGGGGCCTGTGGACGATCCGCAATTCATGGTATACGTCTGGATGAGTCGTCCGAGCGCCTCGATTTGGAGTTCGGAAACTGCCGCACCGGTTTTCTCGCAAGTTGCTGAGCAAACTGTGATCGCGTTAAATATTCCCCCCGATGTTGTCCGCAGTCAAATTGTGAATAAATAAGATGCTAACTCTTGCTGACGCCCTGGAAGCGTTGACGAATTATCGTCTCATTGCCACAACGGTCATTACCGAGGCAGTGATCGATTCGCGTCAGGTCATTCCGGGCTCGCTGTTTATTGCCATTCCCGGCGAGAAAGCGGACGGACACGATTACATTGGCGAAGCATTCCGGCGCGGGGCCTCTTTTGCTTTAATCCAGCGAGATGTAGACGCCTCTTTTCGGACGCTCGACCTGCGTGCCGTTTCATCGGCGGAGTCTTTCACCCGTGAGGATCTTATTCCTCCCCTGTGCCTGCGCGTGGAGAACACCGTTGCTGCCCTTCAGCAGATTGCTCGTTTCTGGCGGCGCAAGTTGAATATCCGCGTGGTGGGTATTACCGGCAGTGTAGGCAAATCAACCACCAAAGAAATGGTGGCCGAGGTGTTGAGCACGCGTTATCGCACGCTCAAGAGTCCCGGTAACCTCAACAATGAGATCGGGCTTCCCCTTACCATTTTGCGATTGAGCCCCGGGCACCAACGCGCGGTCCTGGAAATGGGATTCTACGTGCCTGGCGAGATTGCCTTTCTGTGCGATATTGCCCTGCCGCAAGTCGGCGTGGTGACCAACATCGGCACGGTTCATGCAGAGCGCGCCGGTTCGCAGGAAGCGATTGCGCACGGGAAATCAGAGTTGGTCCAGGCATTACCTCCCGCCCCGAATGGTGTGGCAATTCTGAACTTCGACGATCCCTGGGTTCGCAAAATGGAAGAGAAGACAAAGGCCCGCGTTTTTTTCTATGGTTTATCGCCTGAAGCGACGCTCTGGGCGGATAACGTCGTTGGGCTCGGGTTGGAGGGAATCCGCTTCCGCCTGCATTATCGCGGCGAAACCTTACACGTCAAAATTCCTTTGATCGGCCGGCATTCCGTCCACACGGCCCTGCGTGCGGCTGCCGTCGGTCTGGCAGAAGGGATGAATTGGCAGGAAATTCTCGAAGGTTTGAGTCAGGGACATACACAATTACGACTCGCTGCAGTACGCAGCCAAAGCGGCGCGTTATTGCTCGACGATACCTACAACGCCTCACCGGAATCGATGCTCGCTGCGTTGAACCTGCTGGATGAGCTGGATGGGCGCAAGGTAGCTGTTTTAGGTGACATGCTCGAACTCGGTCCCTACGAACGGACAGGACACGAGCTGGTGGGCTTGCGCGCTGCCCAAGTTGTGAGTCTGCTGCTGACGTTGGGGGAGCGTGCTCATATGATCGCCGAAGCTGCTCGCCGGGCAGGGATGAAGAAAAGCGCCGTTCTTGAGTTCAATGAGTTTGATCCGCTCTTGGAATGGCTGCAGCTCAACCTGACGGCAAATGATGCTGTTTTGATCAAAGGTTCTCATGGACTTCGCATGGATCGAATCACCTCGCTGTTGGAGAACCGTCCATGAAACAGACCGCTTTTGTACTGAGCCTGGCAATGCTGTCTTTTGTGATGACGGTCATCTGGGGTTCCCCGCTCCTGCGCGTGCTGCGGCACTTCAAGATCGGCAAGCTGATTCGCCTGGACGAGCCCGGGCATCACAACGTGAAAATGGGTACGCCGACGATGGGCGGAGTCCTGTTCATTTTGCCCGTTCTGTTGCTGACCGGGCTGTTGAATGCCGGTGCGCTGATCGGTTTGGAAGTGATCGGTCGTTCGGTGCTTGTCCCTTTGATTGTGATGGTTGGTTATGGCTCGCTCGGCGCTCTAGACGATTGGGAAGGTCTGCGTGGCAAGCGCCGCGGCGAAGGAATGCGCGCTCGTACAAAGTTTCTGGCGCAGGTCGTGCTGGCGTTAGGTACAGCCTACGTGTTGAAATATCTGCTGGATGTTCCTGATCTGCGGATGCCCGGTCTCGGAGAATTTGATCTTGGATTGTGGTACATCCCCGTCGCCGCCTTCATCATCGTAAGCGAATCCAACGCGGTCAACTTCACCGATGGCTTGGATGGGTTAGCCGGTTTGATCTCTGCCACGGCGTTTGCTGCCTTTGGCGGCATCGCATTGATGAACACTCAAATCTATCTCGCCCGCTTTTGCTTCACGATCGTCGGCGCGATCTTTGGTTTTTTATGGTTCAACGTTCACCCGGCAGAGCTGTTTATGGGGGATACCGGGTCGCTTGCTTTGGGAGCCACGCTGGCGGTGGTCGCGCTGATGACAGGCTTTTGGCCGCTTTTGCTCGTGATCGCGGTGATCCCGTTGAGCGAGGCATTGAGTGTAGTGATTCAGGTCGCTTATTTCAAAATGACCAAAGGAAAGCGCTTCTTCAAAATGGCTCCGCTTCATTTGCATTTTGAACTGCTTGGTTGGAGTGAAACACAAGTTGTGCAACGGTTCTGGTTGATTGGTCTGCTTGCCGCAATGGTTGGCATGGGATTGGCAATGGTGTGATCGATTGGTGATGATGAGAACGAATTGGTCTGGCAAACGCGTTTTGATTTTGGGAGCCGCACGGCAGGGCCTGGCCCTGGCGCGCTGGCTTTCCGTCCATGGTGCGCTCGTGACGTTGAGCGATATGCGCAGCGTGGAAGATTTGCGCGTTGCCCGCGAGTCGCTCGCCGAATATCCCATCGAATGGGCGCTTGGCGGTCATCCGCTGCACCTGTTGGATGCGACGGATGTCGTCTGCCCCTCAGGAGGGGTGCCGCTCACTCTACCGATCATTGTTGAAGCCATGAAACGCGCGATTCCGCTCTCGAACGACTCGCAGATCTTCATGGAAACGGTTCCCTGCAAGACCATCGGCATTACCGGTTCGGCTGGCAAGACAACGACGACGACGCTGGTTGGGAACATGGCAAAAAATTCCTATGGCGATAAAGCCTATGTCGGCGGGAACATTGGCGATCCGCTCATCAATCATGTGGACCGAATGAAATCGGATGACGTTGCAATCCTGGAGCTCTCCTCTTTCCAATTGGAGCAGATGACCATCTCGCCGAACATCGCCGCGATTTTGAATATTACGCCCAACCACCTGGATCGTCACGGAACGATGGAAGCCTATACCGCCGCCAAACGCCGAATTCTCGAATTTCAATCAGACAAAGATACGGCAGTGCTGGGACGTGATGATAAAGGGGCATGGAGCCTGCGCAATCAGGTGAAAGGAAAATTGCTTACCTTCAGTTTACAGGATCTGGAGGAAGGATTGAATGGTGCCTATTATCAGGATGGCTTATTGCACCTGCGCGATGGCAATGCATATCTGCCGTTGATCTCGCGCGAAAAAATTCCGGTGCGCGGAGATCACAACGTAGCGAATGTTCTTGCGGCATTCACGATCGGGCACGCGGCGGGCTTTCCGCTCGATGCGATGCTGGTAGCGGTTGAGGAATTCCGGGGTGTACCGCACCGCTTGGAGTTGGTTCGTGAGCTGAACGGCGTCCGCTGGTACAACGACTCGATCGCTACAGCGCCCGAGCGCAGCATGGCCGCCATCCGTGCATTCGATGAGCCGATCGTTCTACTGCTCGGCGGGCGTGACAAAAATTTGCCCTGGGAAGAGTTGATGCAACTGGTCAATGAACGCGTTAATCATGTGGTGATCTTCGGTGATGCGGCTGACAAAATTCAGAAAACGGTGGATAGCCTCGGATTTGGAAACAAGCGCTTTACGTTATCC
>JBKPQD010000352.1:0-3720 GCA_046733915.1 Chloroflexota bacterium | reverse complement strand
ACCTGTATCCGAGCATCACACCCGTCAATAGTTTTCGCCTACTATTCGATACGTATTTTGCCGCTAACTACGAACGGCTCGAGGATGTAAGTTATTTTTCCGAATATCCACATGCGTATGACTTTACGGTGATCCCCAATCAATGTGCGACTCAGCCCTGATCATACTCTTCCCTATATGAAAAAAATTACGGCTCTCGTCCCCATGCGCCATCATAGCCAGCGTGTCCCTGGCAAGAATTATCGTCTGCTTGCTGAAAAGCCTCTTTTCCATTACATTCTCGAGACATTGTTGAGTGCGCCCGAGATTCAGCAAGTCGTGGTGGATACTGATTCCGAACCGGTGATGGATGGCGTACGCCGCTCCTTTCCGGACGTAAAGCTGATTCAGCGTCCCGAACATCTCCGCGCCGATGATGTTCCGATGAATGACATCCTCCTATACGATGCCGAGCAAATCGAATCGGACTTCTATTTGCAAACGCACTCGACCAATCCGCTCTTGAGCGCAGCGACAGTTTCTAGAGCGATTCAGGCATTTTTACTGGCTTACCCACACTATGATTCTCTGTTCTCGGTGACCCGTTTACAGACGAGGTTGTATTTCCAGGACGGGCGCGCCATCAACCACAATCCGCGCCAGCTGATCCAAACGCAGGACTTGCCTCCGGTCTATGAAGAGAATTCCTGCCTGTATTTGTTCACGCGTGATAACCTCGTCAAATGGCATCACCGCATCGGTGAGAGTCCTTTGATGTTTGAGATTCCTGCCGACGAAGCCTGGGATATTGACGAAGAGCTGGATATCGAGATTTGCGACTTCCTGTTAAGAAAGAAAATACGCTGATATGAGAAGGCCATTTCATCCTATTACGATAGGGCTGTATCCGGTCTTGATGTTATTGGCAGCTAACATTTCCCAGGTAAAGTTTGCCGATACCGTACGCGTATTTTACGCTTCCCTTTTGATGGCAATCGTTGTCTCTCTTCTTTGCTACCTCTTCGTTCGCAACTGGCAAAAAGCGGCGCTGCTTGCTTCTCTGTTCCTTATTTTATTCTTTTCGTACGGTCACGTATATTCTCTACTGCAAGATGTGTCTATCGGTTCGTTCATCATCGGTCGCACGCGCATTCTCCTGCCTCTCTACGTCATTTTGTTAGCTGTATTCATTTGGTGGATACTAAGCCGCGCGAAAAACGTCCGCGCCCTAACCGAAATATTTAATATCGCCTCGCTGGTGCTGGTGATATTTCAAATTTACACGATTGCCTCGTACACAGCCAAAGCGGAAATCATTCGGTCCTCCCGGCAGGCTCAAGTACCTGTGGAATTATCGCAAAGATTTCAAGGAGACCCTCCAAATATTTACTATATTGTTCTCGATATGCATGCCCGGACCGATGTACTGCAAAAAATCTATGAGTACGACAATTCCTGGTTTACAGATGCTCTAAAAGAGAAAGGTTTCTATATCGCGGATCAAAGCACGAGTAACTATAGCTCCACTCTACAGTCCATATCCTCTTCACTGAACATGGAATACATCAATCAGCTTAAGGATGTTTACGGGGCAAATTCCAACAACAGGGAGCCACTGGGTGTATTACTATCGCAAAACAAAGTAATGAAACTGTTCCAGCAGATGGGCTATAAGATCGGTGCCTTTCCGACTGACGATTTCTATACAGAATTCCGCACTGCGGATGAATACATCAAGCCAACACCGGAGGAAGTCCGCCGTTATCAGAATGTTTGGTCGCTAAATTCATTCGAGGGCTTATTCCTGCAAACCACTCTTGCGCGTACGCTGTTTGATCTGGGGTTCCTTTCTTCCAATAAGGCATCGGTCATCACCCTCGAAACACCCTATCAGCTTCATCGGCTGACCGTTCTCAATACGGTCAATCATTTACCGGATTTCGCGCGTAAAAAGGAACCCTATTTTGTGTTTGCGCATATCGTCTCTCCACACCCGCCCTATATCTTCGGTCCCGATGGGGAGGAGCTTACTCATGATCAGCCGTTTTCCCTGTCGGGTCCCGCCCGGCAGAATGGCGGTCCAAAATATCAGAAGCTTTATATTGATCAATTGAAGTATACGGATGAAATTATCTTAAAAGCGGTGGATGAAATTCTCTCGCAGTCAAAGACCCCGCCCATTATTATTATTCAAGGCGATCATGGTCCCGTCAGTTATCTGGGGGAACAGGAAGTTGCCAAAAGCAATATGAAAGAACAACATGCAATTTTGAATGCCTATTATTTCCCGGGTCAAAAGTATGACCTTCTCTACAAGACGGTCACTCCGGTGAATTCCTTCCGTATCGTGCTGAACACATTTTTTGACGGTCGTTATGAACTGCTGGCAGACAAAAATTATTTTATCCCGCACGCGCGACCCTATGATTTCACAGATGTGACCGATCGTGTACAGACCGATTCTCTGCTCCCCTGATTCGGATGCTGGATTCAAGATTCATTTAAGTACGAACCAATAAATCATGGATGAATAGAATGCGTAGCGCCATAAAAATACTGGCTAAATGGTTTTCCGTTCCCTGGTATTTTCTTGTTTTTAGTGTTTACCCTATCCTGGCATTATTGGCATTTAATATAGGCCAGGTTAAGGTCGTCTCTGGTTGGCGCCCATTCGTCCTCTCCATCCTTTTCAGTGGGTTGCTTTTTCTATTGCTGCAATTATTCCTGCGCAATGCATATCGTGCTGCCTTCCTCACCACCTTATGGCTGGCCCTATTCTTCTCCTACGGTCATATTTATCTCAAGCTTGCGGAAAAATGGGGAAAAATCAATCTGACGCCTTATATGTTAACCGCTTGGCTCCTATTGGCTGTCCTTTTTGCGGTGTGGGCGACGCGTCCGCGCTTTGCCTTCCGGGACGCTGCCATGGCATTGAACGTGGTGGCGCTGGGGCTGGTGATCACTTCCCTGGTCCAGCTCAACGCCAGCGTTCCGAAAAGGAACGGGCATTATGTCGCCGCAAAAAATGCACCGTTGCAGAACCTCACGCGCCCTCAAAATCCGCCGGATGTTTATTACTTTATTCTGGATATGTACACGCGCGCGGACCTGTTGAAGCAGGCGTATAACTATGATAATAGCGGCTTTATCCACGAGCTGGAGTCGCGCGGATTTTATGTAGCGCAATGCAGTCAAAGTAACTACACGCGCACCGAGATTTCGTTGACGTCCTCCTTAAACCTTTCCTATTTACAGGGTTTGGATCCAAAGTTTGACGATCCGCAAAGCATTTCGCGCGCCAAGTTATGGGATGCGCTTAAGCACAACACAGTTCGCTACCAGCTTGAGAGCCTGGGATACAAAACGATCTCGTTTGCAAATGGTTTTGCCTGGAGCGAATGGGACGATGTGGATCTGTTTCTGACACCACCGCCTTTCTCTTCGGGGATCACGGAATTTGAAATCCTATTCATGCAGACCACGCTGGCTCGTACGATCGAAGATTTCGGCTGGCTGGATTTCGATCAGATCAGCGGTCAAAACTTCCGTGACCGGGATATGACCATCTTCCATAGCATGAAAAATATTGCCAAGATGTCAGGACCGAAGTTTGTTTATACCCATATGATCATGCCGCATCCGCCTTTTGTATTCGGACCACAGGGAGAATATACCGACCCGGCGGATTTCTGGAATGACAAAAAACAATATCCAGCGGGTAAGTTTGAGCGCGGGTATACC
>JBKPQD010000351.1:0-3696 GCA_046733915.1 Chloroflexota bacterium | reverse complement strand
TTTCTCCTGTTTAACCTGATTGGGTTTGTACTTCTATTTTCCATCTCGGCTTTTATCCTGAATGTGCTCGGCGTACTTCATATCTCGGGCAATCAATATAGTTTGCTTTTGCCAGCCGCTGCCATCCTTTTTGCACTGGTTGTATTGGTATTTGCTTTCGCGACTCGAAATCTGCGGCGCGTGTCTCGCCCGCTTGACGAGCTGGTGGATGCCTCCAACAAAGTTGCCGATGGGGATTATTCTGCCCGCGTCGAAGTAAAAGGACCTCCTGAAGTCCGCTCGTTATTACATGGATTTAATTCGATGGCAGAGCGCCTGCAGACAAACGATCAGCATCGGCGCAATATGCTAGCAGATGTGTCGCATGAATTACGCACGCCGATCACGGTCATTCAAGGAAATGTGGAAGGGATTCTGGATGGCATGTACCCGGCGGATGAAGCACGGCTGAAGTCCATTTTGGAGGAGACGCAAATCCTTTCGCGCTTGGTAGATGACCTGCGGACCATGGCGCTTGCCGAAAGTGGCTCATTACAACCTCATCGTGAGCCCACCCATTTAGCCGCCCTCATTCAGGAAGTTGTTTCGGGCTTTGAATCCCAGGCAAAGGAAAAAGATATTCACGTGGACCTGGCCCTCGCGGATGTCGAAGACATCAATATTGACGCTTTGCGTATCCACGAAGTGCTAAGCAATATTTTCTCCAACGCGTTGCGCTACACTCCACGCGGCGGGGAGGTAAAGGTCGGTTTAGCGGAAACCAGCTCCGGCCCTCAACGAAGCGTGACCGTTTTCGTCCAGGACAGCGGGCCGGGGATTGATCCCGCCGATCTGCCATATGTCTTTGACCGCTTCTATAAATCTAGTGATTCGGGGGGAATGGGATTGGGCTTATCGATTGCAAAATACATTATTGAAGCGCACGAGGGCCATATATGGGTGGAAAGTGAGCCGGGAAAAGGTACAAAAATCTCCTTTACTCTGCCCTATTAGATTATCTGGTAAAATATCCGCCTGTGATTTCAGCCCGCATGCTTCCTTTCAAGCACCTCTCTATGCCTGTCTGAAACGCAAAACAATTCAATACCGCAACAAAAAACGTTGCGGCACACAGGAGAAAAAGTAAGATGGTTCGTATCCGTTTACGTCGTATTGGTCTCAAAGGCCAACCCACGTATCGCATTGTGGCTGCCGACAAGGAGTCACCGCGCGATGGTCGTTTTTTGGAAATATTGGGTTTCTATAATCCACGAACGCAGCCTGCGACAATTCATGTCAAGGAAGACCGGGCTTATCACTGGATGCAGAACGGAGCCCTTCCCACCGAATCTGTGGAAAAGGTATTCAAGAGCGCGGGCATCCTCGATCGCTTCGAGCGCTTCAAGAAGGGTGAGCCTGTCGAGAGCCTGATGAAGGAAGGCGAAGAAGCAGAAGCCAAGCGCGGCGCGTCTGTGAAGACCAGTAAGTAATGGCATAACCCTGACCCCTTCTCCAGAAGGGGAGGAAGATGGAAATGAAAGACCTGATCGAATATATTGCGAAATCCCTGGTGGATCATCCCGAAGAAGTGCAAGTGCGTGAGAGCGGAGGCGGTTCCCGTGTCCGGATCGAGCTGAGCGTCTCCAAGGATGATATGGGACGCGTGATCGGGAAGGGCGGCAAGGTTGCCAATTCCATCCGCACACTGCTACGGGTGGCGGCGGAACGCGAAGGCAAGCAAGCCACATTGGATGTGGTAGAGCCAGAATAATGGCAGAACACAGAGATACAAATTCAGGCTCGCCTTCTGGCGAGCCTGTGTATTTGACGGTTGGATACCTGCGGCGACCGCATGGCTTACGCGGTGAAATCGTCATGGATCTGCATACGGACTTCCCAGAGCGATTGAAGCGCGGCAGAAAACTTTTAGTGTCAGAAGATCATACACCGCTGACCATTCAATCTGTGCGTGAACACCAAAAGGGAGTCTTGATTAAGTTTGGTGGAATTGATACGCCTGAAGAGGCAGGTCGATATCGTAACCAATGGGTCTACGTCAAAGCCAGTGATGTGCCGCCCTTGCCGGAGGGAAAACTCTATCAACACGAACTGTTCGGATTTCAGGTTGTAGATGACAATGATAATCCACTCGGGGAGTTGGTAGAAATTATTGAGACCGGCGCGAACAATGTCTATGTGGTGAGAAATGCTTCAGGAAAAGATATTCTTCTCCCCGCGATTCCCTCGGTAATCCTGGACCTGGATGCGGAGCGTCGTTTAATGCGCGTGCACCTGCTGGAGGGCTTGTAGATCCCGTTGCAAACGTGACCTACATCATAATCTATGGACGATAAGAAATACTGGGTCGGCTTTAACTTGATCAAGGGAATCGGCGCGGTACGGATGCAGGCGCTGATCAACCATTTCGATGATCTTGAGTCCGCTTGGAAGGCGGCCCCGATTGATTTAGCGGACGCCGGCTTGAGCAGGAAGCTGATTGAACGAATCGTGCTGGCACGTGACCAAGTGGATCTGGAAAAAGTCTGGGCGCGGATCGAGGCGCAGGGTATCAAAATCCTCACTTGGAAAGATCAAGCTTATCCACAACGTCTCAAGGAAATCGAGCAGCCGCCACCGGTGATATATGTACGCGGTGATTATTTGCCTGAGGATCTCTACGCCGTCGCAATTGTGGGGACGCGCCGGGTGACGTCCTACGGCAGACAAATTACCGAGGAATTATCATCGTATCTCGCTTCCAATGGGATTACAGTGGTTTCGGGATTAGCACGCGGCGTCGATGCGGTTGCGCATCAAACGGCGCTGAAAGCCGGCGGGCGAACTATCGGTGTGCTTGGCTCAGGTGTGGACAAAATTTATCCGCCGGAACACCGCTCCCTCGCCCAACAAATGATTGAACAGGGCGCAATCGTCAGTGACTACGCTCCTGGCACGCCGCCCGATGCATCCAACTTCCCGCCACGGAATCGTATTATTTCGGGGCTGTCCCTGGCGGTCGTTGTCGTCGAAGCGGGTGAAACCAGTGGCGCTTTAATTACCGCAGAATTCGCTGCCGAACAGGGGCGCGAAATTTTTGCCGTGCCGGGTAGTATACTTGCGCCTCAAAGCAAGGGTACCAACAAGCTCATTCAAAAAGGTGCGTTGCCGCTACTCAGCATCAATGATCTGATGCAGGCTTTGAATCTGACGCGCATGGGTGAACACAAATCTGCGCGTAAGATCATTCCCGCCGACGAAACCGAGAGGCGTGTGATGGGCATCCTGGGCAGCGAGCCCCTGCATGTGGACGAAATTCGCAACCAGACCGAGCTACCGATTGAAAAAGTTTCTGCCACGCTGGCACTCATGGAGCTGAAAGGAATGGTTCGCCAGGTGGGTGGTATGAATTATGTAGCCGTGCGCGAAGAACAATCTGACTATTTGGTGTGAGGATATGGAACATACATACGCAGTCATTATGGCTGGAGGCGGGGGAACTCGTCTGTGGCCCATTTCTCGAAAAGATAGCCCCAAACAACTTCTTCCATTACTAGGGCAGGAAACGTTGTTCCAGAGCACGGTTCGTCGGCTGGATAATTTGTTTCCATTAGAACGAATCCTGGTGGTTACCGTTGCCGAGCAGGCGCAGCAGATGCAGATTCAGGTGCCAGAGATCCCCGTGGAGAATTATTTGATCGAACCGGAACCGCGTGGGAC
>JBKPQD010000350.1:0-8571 GCA_046733915.1 Chloroflexota bacterium | reverse complement strand
GATTGATCCTTTGCTTGTGCGGACACGACCTGTGCGTTCGTACAAGGAAGCCAGATCGCTGTACAAATAACCAGGATAGCCCTTGCGGCTGGGAACCTCGCCACGGATATTGGAGATCTGTCGCAGGGCTTCACCATAGTTTGTCATGTCGGTAAGGACCACAAGCACATGCATCTCGCGCTCGTAGGCGAGATATTCCGCCAGCGTCAAGGCGGCACGCGGAGTCACAATACGCTCGACCGGGGGATCGTCCGCCAAGTTGAGGAACATCGCCACGCGCGTCAGGGCGCCGCTTTCGGTGAAGGAGCGACGGAAGTAATCCGCCACGTCATTCTTCACGCCCATTGCCGCAAAGACGATCGAGAACTGCCCCGCTTCACCATCGGCCGCCGCGCCTGCCTGTTTGCCGAGAGTGGCCTGGCGAACGATTTGCGCTGCCAGCTGGTCATGCGGCAGACCGGCACCCGAGAAGATCGGTAATTTTTGCCCGCGCAATAGGGTGTTCAAACCGTCGATCGTGGAGATACCCGTTTGGATGTAATCGCGCGGGTAGATGCGCGCCGTCGGATTAATCGGTTGTCCGTTCACGTCGGCGTAGTGATCGGTCAGCGGCGGCGGACCACCGTCGATCGGGTTCCCGAGACCATCGAAGACGCGTCCCAGCATTTCTTCGGCAACCGGCATGTGAAGCGTATCCCCGAGAAAACGAATACGGGTCTCATCGATGGACAAGCCAGTAGAACCGGCAAAGACCTGGATCACCGCCATGTCTTCGCCCACTTCAAGGACGCGTCCACGGCGGATATTGCCGCGCGAATCTCGAATTTCCACAACCTCGTCGTAGGCGACGTTGGTCGCGCCTTGAACAATTACGATCGGTCCCTCGATCCGTCCGACCCCTGAGACTTCCTGGCCACCAAGTACGGTTGCTGCACTCATCTGTACTCCGTATCTAATTGACTCATTTGTTCGTCAATTGCCTTTTGAACCTCATCAAACTTTTGCAGGTCATCATTACCGATATTGGATTTCATACGAATGATTTGATCGACAACGGGTAAATCGTGGATCACGTTAATGGGAGCGCCACGCTTGATAATATTCATGCCGCGCTCGTGGAAATAAAGCACAAGCTCCAGCATGCGAATTTGCTTCTCGACGGGCGAATACGAGTCGACAGGGTCCGTAGCGTTCTGCTGCAAGATGCCTTCGCGCAGCAGACGGCTTGTTTCCAGCACCATGCGCTCCGCGTAGGGAAGCGCATCCGGACCAACGAGCTTGACAATCTGCGACAAGCGATTCTCTTCGCTCAACAACTCCATCGCCCGGTTGCGCATGGATAACCAATCCTTGCCAGTCTTCTCGCGCCACCAATCGGCAACATCCTCAATATATTCACTATAGCTATCCAGCCAGTTGATCGCTGGGAAATGTCGTGCCGATGCCAGCGACTTATCCAGCGCCCAGAAGCAGCGAATAAAACGCTTGGTATGCTGGGTCACCGGCTCTGAGAAGTCACCGCCGGGAGGTGACACAGCCCCGACGATACTGACGGAGCCCAGACTGCCGTTTAGATTCTCCACATACCCGGCGCGCTCGTAAAATTCTGCCAGGCGACCTGCAAGATATGCCGGGTAGCCTTCCTCGGCGGGCATTTCTTCGAGACGACCGGAAACTTCACGCAACGCCTCAGCCCAGCGGGATGTGGAGTCCGCCATCAGGGCGACACTGTAGCCCATATCGCGGTAATACTCTGCAATGGTGATGCCGGTGTAAATGCTGGCCTCACGTGCCGCCACAGGCATATTGGAGGTGTTCGCGATCAAGACCGTGCGCTCCATCAAAGGACGGCCGGAGCGAGGATCGACCAGGTGCGGGAATTCCTGCAACACCTCGGTCATCTCGTTACCGCGTTCGCCGCATCCGATGTAGACGATCACCTCGGCATCTGCCCATTTTGCAATACTGTGCTGGGTCACGGTCTTGCCCGAACCGAATGGACCCGGAATGCCCGCCGCGCCACCCTTGGCGACCGGGAAGAACATATCCAGAATACGCTGACCGGTAATCAACGGGATGCTTACACCGCGGCGGCGCACAAACGGACGCGGTCGGCGAACGGGCCAGCGTTGCAGCATGCTGATTTCTTTTTCTTCCCTGCGGGTTTTCAGCCTGGCAACAGGCTCGGTGACTGTGTACTCGCCATCCGGAGCGACCCAGCTGATTGTTCCCGAATCATCGGGATGGAGCATGACACGATGCTCGAACGTGTCTGTTTCCATGGCGATCCCAAGAATTGCACCGCCTTTGACTTCATCGCCCACCTTGACTTTCGAGGTGTACTTCCACTTTTTCTCACGGCTGATCGGGTCAAAGCTGGTGCCCCGGCGAATGAACGAGCCCGACGCCTCTTCGAGCAAGGGAAGCGGACGTTGTACGCCGTCATAAATACTTTGGATCAGGCCCGGTCCAAGGTCGACCGAGAGAGGCAAACCTGTGCCAAAGATCGGCGCGCCCGGCTGCATTCCGGACGTTTCTTCATAAACCTGGGCGGTAATGATATCGCCGTCCAGACCGATTACTTCCCCAACCAGATGTTCCTCCCCTACCTCTACCAATTCGAGCATACCAATCTTACGAGATCCACGGGCACGAACTACCGGACCGCTGATCCATGTTACCGATCCAACTTTCTCGCTCATACTATTCTCCCATCAACAATTTATAAACGGAGGCGCGCAATGTATTCTGCAAGCGCTGCAAGCGCGTCTCCAGGGTATTATCGTAATGCAACCGTCCGTCGGCTGCATCTACCACAACGCCTGTACCTTCCTCCAACGTATCTGTAACAGTAAACTGTCCCTTTAGTTCGCTGGAAATATCATTTAATGTCTTTTTTTCCAGCAATTGTCGGGTCGCCGGATCGGCATGAATTTCCGCTTTATTGACCCGCAACTGCACTAATGCTTCACGAAGCAACATCGCGACCAGTTGTTCGTACTCAGGGCGCTTTTGGACATCCGCCAGTTTTTCTCTGGCCGCCTGGAAGACGCGGTCTAATAACTCTTCCCGATGCTCCAATTGCATGGTGCGAGCCTTCAGCTGAGCGCCAGCCACCGTTTGACTTCGCAGCCGCTCGGCTTCCTGCCGGGCCTTCTCGAGGATTTCCTGTCGAACGTTCTCTGCCTCTTCCTGGGCGCGTTGACGGATAGCATCTGCCTTGACCTTTGCCTCTTCCCGCATCTGCTGTGCATCGACTTCCGCTTCTTTCAAGATGGCGCGTGACAGGGGCTCAATGTTTTCTTCTGTAGCTCTCGTTACCATTTACTCTCTCCGTTCACGTGTGATTGCCCCGCATTGGCGGGATTGCGAGCCGTTCGCTGGCGAAGCAATCTCCTTGGACCAGGAGATTGCCACTCGGGCTTGGCACTTCTCGCAATAACATCACGTTATAACTTGATTCCGATGGCTTTTAGCACCAGCTCGCTCAGGGATGGCTCGCCCTCCGGAACGCCGGCCGGGCCCGGGATTTCGACAACCAGCGGCACGGTACTGTGCAGCTTCAGGTCTTCGACGCGTGCTTTGACCAGTTGGGCAACATCCTGTGTGACCAGCACAATGCCATTCTCTTTATTGGCAAGCGCCTCTGTTAAAGCCTGATCGGCTTCCTCGGCACTGGTCACGGCACGACCATTCACACCAGCGAGCGAGAAGCCCAGGACTGCTTCTGGATGTCCGATGACCAAAACTTTCACACCAGATTCCTATCGTCCCAGAATGATGAACGAGATCATCAGACCGTAGATCGCGATTCCTTCGGAGAGACCTACGAAGATCAGCGAGCGACCGAACGATTCAGGCTTCTCGGCAGTCGCACCGACCGCGGCTGCACCGGACCCACCGACGGCGATACCGGCACCGATCGAGGCAAGACCCGTGGACAGCGCGGCAGCCAGAGTCAAATATGGATCTCCGCCACCAGCTTGAGCGGAACCGGCCGCCAGCACAGAGGACGGCGAAGCCAGCCAAATCATGGCAAGTCCAGCCGCCATCATACCAACGATGAAGTTGAAGGCATGGAAGCCAGTGACCAATCGTGCCAGTGCCTTGGCAGGGCTTTCCTTACCATTTTGAAGAACATAGACTACAGCAGGAATGACAGGGATCAAACCGACAAGAACGGCGAAAACTACAAACATTGTTTTATCTCCTCATGAATTAGTTTTGTTTGGTTTCAAACTCAAAGAATGCAATGGTTTCCGATTACGGCGCTTCGTTCAGAACTATGCCTCCTCTTCGGTAGGCGTGATAGCCAGGGGTTCGAAGCGCATACCGCCTCCGGTGAAAAATTTACCCAGGAATTCGTAGTAGTTGAGACGCATCGTTTGGATGCCAACGATGAGACCTTCAAAGCCGATGATAAAAAGATTGCCAAGCAAGATCACCAGCCAGAATTTCAAGCCCATCTCTTCACCGGCGAGGGCAAAGATCGCCATGCTGACACCACCGTGTGCCACGGCAAACGCACCAACACGGACGAACGAGAGCGTATTGCTGAGTTGGCTGATCAGTGTTTCGAACAGATCCATGAACGCTTGCACTAAATACATGATGAACCCACCAACGCCATGAGCTTCGATCACCGGACGGTGACCTTCATAGAGGTTGATCAGCACCTCCGAGAACATAATGCCCAATCCGAAGATCAGCGCCAGGATCCCCCAGGGCAGCGGTATTTGGCTGATGCCAACGGCAATACGGGGAATTATCGGAAGCTTTAATGCTTGGACCGCCGTCCCCAGCAAACCCAGGAAGGACAGATACAATGCAAAACCCAGCAAGCCATTATGTCCAAAGAGCAGGTGGCCCCATTCGCGCGAGCGGGTCTGATTGAAGATCGCCAGCAGGTAGGCAATCAGCAAAATCACAATGCCGACGTCGATCGCAACGCCCAAAACGGGTAAGGTGTCATGCAGCGGGCTGGTCCAAAGCGGATGGAATTCGAACCCAAATGCCCTGGCGAATTCCTCGCCTTCAAAGCCAAAGAAACTGCCATAGAGAATGCCGAAGACTGCCGCCGAAACTCCACAGTAGGCGATGAGCAACCCGAGGCTTTGCATACTCTTCATAAACCGGCCGCTATTGATAAGCAAACCCACGAGAAGCAGCACCAGACCCTGCCCCAAATCCCCGAACATCGCGCCGTACAGCAGCGGGAATATAACAGCGATCAACAGGGTTGGGTCTAACTCACCATAGCGCGGGCGAGCATAGGTGTTGACCAACATCTGGAACGGTCGCAAGTATTTATTCCGTGACAAAGCAACCGGCACGTTTTGATTGTGAGTCGTGCGGCTGGTGGGCAAAACTTCAATGAGAATTTCTTTCGATGCCTGCTTCAGACGACGAGTGAAGTCATCCAGGCTGTCGGCAGGCACCCAGCCCGTAACGACGTAGGTATGTCGGAGCTGACCAAACCGGACGATGGCATCCGCCAGCACGCGGCTGGTATGCGTCTGCCAGAGTAAATCACGTAATTGATTTCGGCGTTCCAGTCCCAAGCGACCCAGGGTTTCTTGGAGTTCCTGAATTCTACGTTGCGTGCTTTCAATCGTGTTGCGCAGAGATTTGATAATGTTTCCCGGCGTGCCCTGATAATCGTTCGGCAGGCTCAAGGGATCCAGATAAGCGCTGCGGGCGGCGCGTTCCAAAACGTCAGAGTTGGACTTCGTCCCCGCCAGCCAGACGACCGGCCGGGCTGGGTCGGAACGCAGCGTCAGGAACACATGCGGAACGCGCGCCAGGCTGGTCTGCATCCGCTCCATGTTCGCCGCCGGCATCTGTCCCAGCATCGAAAACATATAACGCGAATCGCGCAGGGAGCTGATATCGATGTCGACATCGCCCACCGGTTCCAACTGGTGGACGATGGTTTCGAGCTGTTCCAATCGCTTGCGCTGCTCAGACAGCTCATCCGTAGTGCTGCGAACTTCTGCTTCGAGCCCCTCCACCGTCGAACGAAGCTTTTCGAGATCGACCATCGCTTCGTACTCTTTTGAGGGCGGCCGTCCTTCGTCGATATCCAGTTGTTGCATCAATGTTTGGATACGGCGTTCTAAAGCAGAATATTGGCCGGCCGTTTCCTGCCAGGTGTTGGCAGAACCAGAAGCCACGCCGGGATAATTGCTGTCGGTCTGATGAAAGACCCCATACCCACTTAATGCCTTCGTGACAGCCAGAAGGTCTTTGGAAGGGACGATCAATTCGATCTCGGTCATCTCTCTCGGAAATAACATGGTTTCTCCAGTCTAAAAGGAATGCTTAGATGGGATGGATAAAAGCGCAAGGAGTCTTATTTACGCTTCGATGGATCTCAGCAAATAGGGTCGAAATTCCTCTTCGGGCATTTCGGAGGATTTGGCTTCGATCAATACGGTCAAATCCTGCACCTCAAGGTTGCCAGAAATCAAGAATGCCAAAGGCACACCAATGTGAAACGGGTTGCCAATAAAAGCAGAGCGGCATTGCTCCATCAGGCGCCGCTTCAAGATCACTTCCAGCTGAGGCAGGCCACGGCGGGGGTCTTCGAGCAGCGAGTTCAAGTCGGGAATGCCGGGAAAGACGCGTCCCACCACGGTAGATAGATCTGCGCCTGCAGCGATTGCCCGCACATCCTCATCGCGGACCCGGTAGCCGAAGGGCAACGTATAGTTGATGATTTCTTCTTCCGAAAGTCCGTGATAGACCTTATAACGGATGACCCACATCAAGTTGTTGACGTCCATCAACGAACCAATGATCTTGGACGCCTGCACCCGGTCCTGCCCTGGCAGCTTTTTTGCTTCCTGCCACAACTGCCGCCAGTAATAGAGATCCAGCGCCACTTCGAGCGGAAAGAGGTTTTGTTCGGCGCTGTAACGCTTCATCGCAAAAGAGAGTGTCTCGTAATACGGGGTATGCTGCAATAATTCGATCGCCGCACCGATACTCCCAGAATCGAGCATGGCCTGGGCAGGCAGGACCGTCATCTCGCCCATTGGGAAAAGAACGTCTTCCACCCGTTCCCAGCGCGGATCGGTGATGACCGCCCGCAGGATTGCCTTCAGATTTTGGATTTCAAAATAACGATACAGCTGTTTTAAGATGGGGCGGGCATGCTCAGGCGCCATTTGAATCACGCTGCGATAGGCGTCAGCGAGACGTCCCTTGAGCGTCAGATCCACCTTTTGCGGTGTTAAGTCCTTTTCTTTGAGGGTTTCCAGATAAGGACCATAGGCGGTTTGTTTGAGTTGCGCGACCAAACTGGCAAGATCAGGGGCATCGCTCAGCCGCGCAAAATCCTGTGGACCAAGCAGGGACGAGTACATAGCGCGTACGCGAGCGCTGATGGCTGCGTACCCGGAAACTCCGCTCTTTGCCATAAGAGCTACTCTTTACCGATAACGCGATCTATAATGTAATTTACCGCCTGGTCAAAATGGCCCGTTCCCCGAGCATCCAACTGGCGATTCTTTTCTTCCGCTTCTGCCAGGATACGGGCGACTTCGTCCTCTGCCTTGGCTTGCGCCACGATTTTGCGTGCTTCCTCTTCCGCCTCAGCCCGTGCTTTATTTATGATTTCCTGAGCTTCCTGCTCTGCAAGTGTGGGAAGTTGCTGCGCTTCTTTCAACGCGGCATCATAGTTCTCTTGTGCCCTCTTCTCAATTTCAAGTACCTGCCTGATACGATTCTCGTTCACGGCTCTCTCCTCACCGAAATTGGTCTCTCTTACCCGGTCTTATCTGGGCGCAATTGTAAGTTAAAAATACTTGAGAATCAAGGTCTAGGTAGACTTCAAACCTAAAAGGCAGGTTCGAATAGGTTACATGTAATTTTCGCCTGGAACACGATCCATGGATGACCCAAATCACATAATATCTTCACAATTCCATAACCGTTTCGCTATATGTTTTCACTATACTCCAGGTGAAAAAGTAGGAGCACGGCAAGCAACCTTCAACCTGGAAAAATCTTCGTATGCGCTCTGTCTTCCAAGAAAAACCAGCAGTACATCTCACAGAAAAAATCGCGCTCCCATCGTCCCGCGAACTGGAGCGTCCAGGGCAGAGGTCCGGGTGGCGGGAACGCTGAGATTTCCTCCTGGGTGATTGCCTCCTGTACGGCCGTCCCGGCTTCGACGCAGCCACACCAAATGCAGGCGCACGCGATGGCACGGCTGCCGATCCAACCAACCGCTTTACAACAAACACGGGTGGTCCAATCCACGGCATGCAGGTGTCGCTGTACGATTACGCCGGTGTGAATTGAACTTGGTATACTGATGAGCAGGAAGAATAAATCATGGCAAAAACAATCATGGTTGTGGACGATGAAAAGAGACTGGTATCTCTGGTGGAGACCTATCTGACGCAGGAAGGTTACCGAGTTGTCAGCGCCTATAATGGTAACGAGGCGTTGACGGTCGCGCGCCGCGAGAAGCCGGACCTGATCGTCCTCGACGTGATGATGCCCGAGATGGACGGTTATGAGTTCATGCGCAAGCACCGTGCCGACAGCAACACTCCCATTATC